>JASJDX010000308.1 GCA_030064975.1 Pleurocapsa sp. MO_192.B19 | reverse complement strand
CGATAGTTATGCTTCTCCAACAGTTGGTCTACTACTGTGACACTTACTGTTATTCCCTGAGCTGGCAACAGTTGAGCAATTTCTTGCCGATTTAAATTCGTCCATTAAATCAGTTCATCCATGGGGGAACCGGCTGTATATTCAGCAATCACCCGACAAAATGCTTCATCCAACCCTGGGATCTTCTCCAGTGCTGATTTCCGTCCTCCTCCACGGCGACGAATCCCCTTCATCTTCATCGCTGATTGATCATCGAGTTCCTCTATTCCAAATCGAATTGTGTAATAATCGCATCCAAACAGTTGGCTGATATAAGTTATTCCTCCCCATCCTAGTTTCACGGCCTCAATTGCTGCGTATCGACGACGGTCTTTTTCGGACAATGAACGATAAAACTGTTGCATTTGTTGTTCTACTTCTGCTCGATAGGGATTCATCTCTCTCAAAATTTGGTCACTAGATCAATTCACACTATCATTACTCTGTCTATTTTTGGATGTTATTTAATTCTCATTCCTAAGGGGAAGTGTAGCTCAAAACGACTACCTTGCTCAGGCTCACTCCTTACTTTGATAATTCCTTGATGTTGTTGGACAACAGCGCGAGCAATGGTCAATCCCAAGCCAGAACCCTCTGGTCGTTTGCTTCTTGCTAGATCGCCTCGCCAAAAGTGCTGAAAAATGAATGGCAAGTCTTGAGCATTAATTCCCATTCCCGTATCTTGAACCGAGATAATAGCAGTATCTGAAGCTAAACTAGCAGTTAAATGAACTTTGCCGCCAGATTCTGTATAGTCAATCGCATTTTCTAATAGATTTGCCAATAAACGGTTCAATTCAACAGCGTTTCCTTTAATTGAAATGCCATTTGATATCTGGATTTGAAAGTCAATGTTTTTTGAATTAGCAATAGGTTCAAATTGCCTTTTCAAATTTTGTAGCAATAAATTGAGAGAAGTATCAGAAAACTGTAACTCTTCCATATTAGCTGTTAGATCAATGCGAATGAGAAACAGCAAATCCTCAATCAAACGTTTCAGTTGCTCGACAGCATCATTAATGATGTTAAGTTTTCTGGTGTCTGAAGGTTGAATTTTATCTGTATGAGTAAGCAAAATTTCCGTAGCCATACTAATTCTAGTTAGAGGAGTGCGTAGTTGATGAGAAGCATCTGTGGTCATCCGTTTAAGCTTCTTTAAACCATGCTCTACGGGCATTATTGTCTGTTGAGTTAGATAAACACTGCCAATACTGATTAGGATTAGTGCTAAGCCACCTCCTAATGCTAATCCTAACCGCAGCTTATCGCGAATTACATCCGTTTCTTCGGTAGATTCACTAGCTCGAATATAACCCTTGAGTACTTCAGTTTTACCATCTAGATTACTTGTATACACAGCAATAGTTACAGCACGAACCTGATCCCAGCGTTCAAATAAAGGAAAATTCTCTTTGCTTTTAGCAGTAATCATACTTTGATTCAAAGGCGAATTCAAAAAGTTAGTTCCCTCTCTACCTAAAAGCTTGCCTCGTGCATCAAACCACTCTAAACTCTGTTCTTGTTCTGCAAACAGGTTTTGCCAGGAAATTTCTCGCTCTAAATTTTCTAGACCTTCAGCTTTAACTACATCTAAGCTTGGGGTAGCTATTTCTACTAAGTTCAACAGTTCATGGTTAGACTGCCGATCTAAATTACGAATGATCAAAAAGTATAAAGATATCTCTGAAGCACTTACAATAGCCACGGCTACGGTCAAGTATATTGAGATTAAACGTTTTGACGGGATAGGAAAACTGTGTCTTAAAAATTGAGTAGAAATAGTTATTAAAGACATTACAAGAGTTTGCTACTAAAATTTAACTATTAGATAGAAGGAAGATAATTAAAAAGAAACCGCCAGTTTAAAAATATAATATAATAAAATCTTTTTAAATCTTGTTCTAACCATAGATTATAGATGGTTACAAACTCGGAACTAAAATATTTATACTTGATTAACTTTTCTAGCCAGAAATTTCTGATCCCAGCTAAAATCCAGCAGCAAAAGTACAATCACAATAACTCATCAAGACGAAACACCACGTCATTTATGCGTGGTATGAGCTTAAAGGTTAAGCTTTTGTTTGTACTAAGGGTAAGTAGACGCAAAAGCAGGTACCAAGACCAACTTCGCTTTCTACTGTAATCTTTCCTTGATGTTTTTGAACAATAGTTTTGGCAATCGCTAACCCCAATCCAGAACCTTCTACTTTTTGTTTGCGAACTCGTTCGTCTCGCCAAAAGCGTTGAAAGATATAAGATAAATGTTCGGCAGCAATGCCTATTCCCGTGTCTTGAACTGAAATTACGGCATTCTGCTTAGATTCTTGAAGAGAAAAATTTACTTGACCACCACTCTCCGTATATTTAAAGGCATTTGTCAGCAGGTTAGAAAACAATCGATTTAATTGTGACGGATCTCCTTTAACTACCAAGGGGCGATCGAGATCGCATTGAAAATCTATTTTTTTCTTACGAGAAACTGCGATCAAAGATTCTGCTAACTTTTGTAAAAGTTGATCGATTCTGATATCAGATTTTTTAGAGTAGGTAAAGCTAGAATTACCATCTGTTCGAGCCAAAAATAGCAGATCATCTAGCATACTTCTCATTTGCTCTGTAGCGTTGCTAACAATCTGCAATTTTTTTTGCCCAGAAGCGCGTTGAAGTTGTTCAGGATGATCTAACAGAATTTCTGTGACAAAACTAATCTTAGTCAAAGGATTCCCCAGCTCATGAGAAGCATCTGCGGCAAACCGTTTAAGCTTTTGAAAGCTTTGGAGGGTGGGTTTGAAAGCCTGATGAGTTAAATAAACACTGCTAATGCTGATCATAAATATGGCTATTGCCCCTCCAACCCATAATCCCACTCGCAATTTATTTAGAGTAGAATTAAGCTCACGGGTAGATTCGTTCGCCCTGATATAACCTTTTAGTTCTAGGGTTTTGCCTTCTGTTTCATCAGCATAGACAGGAATAGTCACGCTACGGATATTTTTTTCTTCTTGAAAAAAAAATGAATTGTCACTTAAAGAAGAAAGTAAAAGCTCTTTGTCAAAAGGCTCTTTTGAAAAGAAATCTCCTTCTTTAGCCAAAGTTTGACCGTTAACTCCAAACCATTCTAAACTTTGTATCTTCCGGGAAAAAAGCTCTTGCCAAGCTAGTTCGCCGCTTAAATCTTCTATACCTTCTTCCTTAACGATCTTGAGGCTGGGAGCGGCTGCTTGCACCAAAGTAGTTAGCTCGCGGTCTAACTGTTGGCGCATACTGTTGGCGAAAAAGATATAAAGTGAAGTTGCCGAAACGCTTAAAATAGTAGTCATTACCGCCAAATAAGCCAAGAGTAAACGTCGGCGTACCTCAGGAAAGTCCTTATTGGAGGTTTTGTTTGAGACGGTAACCCAATCCATAAACTGTTTCAATGAAATCATCCGCAGCTCCGGCTTTTGTCAGTTTTTTTCTTAAACGTCTCATGTGAGCCTTGACGGTATTTTCATCGGGTGGCTCATCAAAAGACCAAAGATTATCTAGAATTTTGCTACGGCTCAATAAACTATTACCATTGCGCAGGAAAAGCTCTAGCAATCCGTTTTCTTTTGGCGTTAGTTTTAAAGGCTGATCCTTATATGTAACTTTACAGGTATTAGAATCTAGAGACAAGTCTCCCCACCGCAAAATAGGAGATACCGAAACAGTTTTACGACGCAATAAAGCACGAATTCTGGCTAACAATTCCCCCAATTTATAGGGTTTGACTACATAATCATCTGCTCCTGCATCAAGTCCATCGATTTGATCTTCAGTAGAATCTTTAGCAGTTAACATCATGACGGGCATTTGATATTCTTTTGCTCTTAATTGGCGACAAAGATTAACACCATTAAGTTTCGGTAACATGACATCAAGCAAAACTAAATCATAATCACACGATTCTACAAAATCCCAACCCTCTTCACCGTCAGTGGCTACATCTACTAGGTATTGCTCTCCATGCAAAACTTCGGTGAGTAATTCACTAATTTCTCTATCGTCTTCGACTAATAAAAGTTTCATAATTACACCTTGGGAAAAACTAAAGAAAAAAACGGGGGAAAAAGTAAAGATGCTATGTACATTACTTAATCACAATCAATGGTGCATTTCAATCCCATTGACTTTCTGTTTAAGATTAATCATTTAAGATTAATAATCAATCAACATCAACTAAATCACACTAGTCTGCAAATTTTACTGATTCAATTTGCTATACCAGAGCTAGAAAGTCCAAAGAAACCCTATAATCTCTCAAAATACTACTGAGTAAATAAGCCAAGCAACACTTTTTACTGATGCCTGATCTTACCATGTTTGCTGATCTGAAGATATTCTGAGCAGCCAAGCGTCAGAGTCATCCCTCAGACTATGATTCAATTGTAAAAAAAAGGGTAAAGACAGGTAAGCATAAGTAAATTTAAGTAAACACAAACAGTTATATAAGTAGCATAGATTCAATTAATAAACAACAAACTACATAAGTCAATGCATAGTCTTACAGTCTCCGAGATTATGCTATGAGTGCATTAAGACAATTTTCTAAAAATTTTTTTGAATACTAATGCCTTCGTTTTATAAGTACTGGTGCAAAATTAATCTTATCTAAAATCAGCTAAATTTTTATCGTAGGAGATTGGTTATAGCTATAGCTTTTCTCCCTTAATCTCTGGCTCATGGATCTCTCTGCTTGTTTTTAAAGTACAAGGGTCTATTTTGCACAAAGTGAGTTCGATGAGTCCAAAATTGACTAGTTTTGAGAGAGGGAATCGGCAATCGGGAATCGGGAATAGCTTATTCTTTCGTTTCTATTTTCTATTAATGAAGAATTAAACCCCAAATAAAATTTGTCGAACTCACGTTTGCACAGGTATGTTTGAATGATAATTTTCGCCAAAAATTTTAGTAAATCCAGAATCATATTGAATATATTTAATTTTTCTCAAAGCGTCTAAACTCAATAATGGTAATAGCTAGAAGCCTTGTAAGTACTTGTGTAACCAAAAAAAATACTTTTTCGTTCCGACTTCGTTACATTAATTTGTTTATCTTGAAGACAAATGAATGCATGACATATCAATCACTACTACTACTCCAGTCCAAAGGAACATTTGTTATGACTATCTCTAAATTAAATTTGATTACTGCGACTAACAATAGATATTCTCTTAATAGTTCCAGAACTCGCTCAATGAGAACCAAGATTGCTGACGGCAGACATATTCCCGCTGGGGCAATTATTACTAGTCAAATCACGGCTAATAGCTTGCCTTCAGTAAATTCTGTAACTCTTAGAAGACAAGCTAAGGTTCTTCGAAAAAAACTGTTTAATGGTAATCAGCTACATATAGTTAGCAATGAGCCTAAAAGTAAAAATAATATAGTTGCAAAAAACCGTATGGTTGCTTAAATCATACATTCATAGCTCATAAAAATTATCATTCTCTACATCTATCTATCTATAAATTGAATCTGACTCTTATTTAAAACAATGACATCTTCCCAACCCCCTCGTAAATCACCTTTTAGCCAACTCAAAAATCAGTTTTTTGGCAATCCAGAACAATCCCTTAAGGAAGCTTATGAAGCAGCCTCTAAAATAAAAACTATTGAAAACCATTATTTTAGCGGCTACAGAGTACCTATCGAATCTCTAAAAAGCGATCGCCTACAGGCAGAAGTTCGTGAAAACTTGGAGATCCTAGAAGCTAGAATTAAAGAGTTCAATGCTAGCAGTTCTGCTTCTGGTAAACTCGGTTCTAATCACCTAGAAAAGCTGATTTTTGTTGAAGGTATCCTAGCCAACTACAATCTCGATCAGAATCAAGGCTCTGCTCTGGCGCCAATATCCTCACCACCAGAAACAAGTTCCTCGTTATCAACTGGTAATATTGTTGATGTTCCATCAAGCAAAGCCAATTCGCGCATTCCAAAACAACGCAACAACTTTAATCCCGCTGACGCGCTCTTAGGTTCTATGCCAGGGGGACAAAACTCAGTAGGTAAAACCTTTCAAAAAATCAAAGGCGACTTTAATCCTAAGTCGGAACAAGAGGTAGTTAACGAGTTTCGCCGTTCTCGAGCCGTAACCGTAGTGGCGGTAAGGTTATTAGCTTTACTTATTGCTATCCCGATTTTGACTCAGCAAGTATCTAAACATTTTGTAATTTCGCCCATAGTACATCAGTATAGAGGTGATGTGGCGGTTTCTCTAGACGAACTAAACTCTGAATGGAAAGAAGAAGCTCTGGTAGAACTCAACACCTACGAAGAAGAACTAAAAATGGAGCATATGTTTAAAGGTGTTCCACCTATATCTCCAGAAGTGAGAGAAGAAAAGGTTCAAGAAAAAGCCAACGAAATCGCTCAATTCTATCATCAAAAGAATATCAATGCGGTTAGTAATGTTTTTGCCGATTTTGTTGGTCTGATAGCTTTTGCTTTCGTACTTATTATTAGAAGAAAAGATATTAATACTCTCAAGTCGTTTATCGACAATGTTATTTACGGTTTGAGTGATAGTGCCAAGGCATTTGCGATTATTCTATTTACCGATATGTTTGTTGGTTTCCACTCTCCTCATGGTTGGGAAGTTCTATTGGAAGGTTTAGCCAATCATTTGGGAATTGCAGCCAATCATAGTGGTATTTCCCTCTTTATTGCCACAGTTCCTGTAGTTATGGATACGATGATGAAATATTGGATTTTTAGATATCTCAGCCAGCTATCTGCTTCTACTGTAGCTACCTTGAAAGAAATGAATGAATAAGAATGAAGTTGGTTGTTTGATTAGCACTTCATACTGTGAATTCGATGTAAGGAAGCTGGAGCTATTTTAATACCATTAACCTAAATATTGATTCTCGTTTTAGTTTACAGGTTTAATCAAAGGTTAGATCTGACTGTGAAATCAACTCAGCTTTTTTTGACCTTCGTTTTGCTCCAGTAATCTCAACCTCAGACGTTTCGGAAAACAAAATCAATGCAGGTTAAGTGGAAAAAATTAATTGTCAAAATAACTGCTTGGTTATTTGTAGAAATTTTACTTAACTTTCTGGGGTTAGATACTCTAGCTGATTACAGCGAGTTTATATTCACCAAGTATTTAGTCAATTCAGAGCAATCAAATGAAATGGTTGAAGATCTAGCAATGACTAAGCCAATCAATAAAAACTCCAACAAACAGAGATCGCCAAAAAGCAATGTTGTACAGTTTGTCGAAAAGTCTCAAAGCGATCGCAGCCAATCTACCGACCATAGAAGTAAAGGATTTGGCGAAAAATTTAAGTTTTTCAGTGGTGAGCAACTACACAGAATACGAGTTATCTGCCGAATGGCGGGAACAGTAACTCTCAGTGTTCTTCCTTGGGCGGGTTTGTGTACTGGATATGGATTGATAGTTTCTTTGCTCTACAACTGGGGACTTTTAGACTTCATCACGGCAAGTAAGCCCATTTATGATGGAATTCTCGGTTTAAATCTCGCTTTGGGATTATTACTGGCATTTAAAATAAATATCGCCCATGATCGTTTTGGGGAAGGACATAAGCTTTGGGGATCAATTGTTAACAACGTTCGCAACTTAACTAAAGGTATTTGGATCTACATTGAAGGAGAAGGTATTCAAGACCAAAGAGAAAAAGAAACCTCAATGCGTTTAGTCACAGCATTTTCTACTTCCATGAAACTGCATTTGCGACGAGAGCAGTTGAACTTTGAGATCGAATCGTTAGTATCACCTCCACAGTATCAGCAACTGCAAAAATCCAATCAAGTACCTTTAGAGTTAGCTCTTTGGATTGGAGATTATTTACAGCGTTGCTACGAACGAAAAAAACTAAATGTGTTTCAGTTAACCGACTTACAAAATTCTTTACAAGAGATGGTTAATGTTTTGAGCGATTGTGAACAGCTCTTAAAAGCACCAGTTCCTGTTGTTTATACAATTGCTTTAAAAACACTACTAATAACTTA
>JASJDX010000307.1 GCA_030064975.1 Pleurocapsa sp. MO_192.B19 | reverse complement strand
CAAAATTGGACAACCTTGGCAAAACGAGCTACTTATTGATAACAAAACTCGGTTTATTGACAATAAAAACGCTCCTGAAAGCCTGCCAATCGCGAAAATTAGCAACTCCAAACCCAGGACTAGAGAAGGTTGTCCAATTTTGTCTAACTTTTCTCTCGGGGTAGTTGACTTGAAAAAAGCGTAATCGTTGGTCGTACGTCTGATGGAGCTACTAATTAAATTTAGCATGAACATCTTTTTTAAAATCGTTATATGATTATTCTTTAACAAAAGGTGAGAACCTTTTCCTCTTGATACTTATTTTGAGCGGCAGCTAACCAATTATCAAATACTTGAAATCTCTGGTCCCGATTAAGATTACAACCACCATAGACACGCTGCTTAGATTGGCGACTACCCCGCCAGTATTTAAATTCAAGTTTTAACCCCAGCTTTTTAAGTATCCTTTGGGCTACAGCAATCGCACTATCTTTTTCTGGATTGATACTCACACCTAGAAATGTTTTGAGATCGAATCGATGCTCAATTACAAAATCTAGCCAGCCCTGTAATGATTCGGCGGTGAATTCAGCCATTGAATCGAAAAACTGCTCAATACCGATCAGCTGTAAAGCTTTAACTTTGGCAATCTGCTGTCGCTTATTAATATCTGGCTTGAAAGCTCGACCTTGTCCGACTTCTGATAGCTGGGAGATTGTGCCCTGATCGCGGTTGGCTAAATAAGCATTGCCGACAGTTAAGTAGTAGTGAAGCTGTAACTGACCATACCAGCCTCGATCGTCTTTTTCTACAAGTTCGGGCGTAACTTCGATTCCATAGCGTTTAATCAAATTACCTTTTCGTTCAGTTAGTCTTTCCTCTTTGGTTTTGGCTCGTTTATTTTTCAATTCTTCTAACTCTTGAGCAGTGGGTTCGTTCATCTTTGGAACTGCATGAGTATATGCCTGATAGTTTTCGCGCTTGGTTTCCAATAAACCTTCGTTAACTACAGATGAACCTATCGAGTCGTCGGGGTCGGGGTCGGGGTCGGGGTCAGTAATTTCGTACCCTTCAACAATCAATTTACTCAGGATTTCAGTACGATAGTCATTTTTGCCAGCATTGACCACACAAGCCCGTTTCGCCCAAGTGTTGAGAGATTCAGGGGAAAAAGTCACATCTAGTTCGTCCAACTCGCAAATGGACGCTTGCTGTAATAAAGAGATGTTGGCAACAGCTTGCTTATGAGTAGAAGCTAGTAATCCCGGTACATTCGTTGAACCATTGCCGATTCTATTACCCTTGGCAGTTTTCTTAATCCAAAGATGACGAGGTACGCCATCTCTAAGCCGTTCGAGTGTTTGACATACTGCATCAACTGTTTGAATCCCTTGAGCTATGCACCAAACAGAATCAAAATGACCTTTGATATCGATAGATACTCCAGTTTCTATTACTGGAGAACAGATCACAATATCGTATAGGGGGACAATGGCGTTAAGATTGCCCATACACCCCATAGCTTTGTGTCCTGGTTCGGCTACAGATTCTGAGTCGATTCTGAGTATTTTTAGTTCGGGAAAAAGCTTAGATAGATAAGACTCACAATTGATGCTTCCCCATTTGCTTTTAGCCTTTTGCCCAGTAGTGTGAACTAATACTTTTTCACCAGTAGCAATCTGGTTAACAAGATTAGCTACCAACTCTCTTGGGTCATTCCCAGAATAAGTAATTAGTTTTCGTTTACCTTGATTGGGATTGTACTGGTTTTCTACTACCCATGTCTTAACTGGGAAACCAATAAGACTCCGCACATAATCCAGGGCAATTGGTGACAGGTCAGCATCAGCTAGGTAGACTTTTCCTCCAGTTCCCACAGCAGTCATTAGAAGCTGTTTAAAACTTTCAATGATCGCAATACGATTCGGCTGGCAAGTATTAGAATCTAGCATATGCCAGAATACTTGCTCAACTTCATCAATGATCACTAATGCCCCCTGCCACCCTTCTGGGTTGAATGGTGGATTTGCTCTTGGATGGAGCGAATCCACGCAAAGAGCATAACCCAACAATCCTTTTGTCAAGCTAGTTCTTACTTCGGTTCGATAATCTACTCCAAATCTTAACGCTAAGGCAACTGCCAGTTGCTCTCGATGGCAGATAATAATTACCCGTTGTCCCGTATAAATAGCCCCCTCGACAATTTTTGAGAGCCATTCAGTTTTTCCCGTTCCTTTGGGTGATTTGATCCCGATAACTTGGGTATCGGCAGGTGTCACTAAGTTCTCTTCTAGATAACGTGAGTTGATAATTAGGGGAGAGTATTTTTGTAAGCTTAGTGCTTTGATTATTTTGAACCTAGAAAGATTAGTACGAGCTTGATACAGGGCTTGAAAACAATCAACTCCTACTTCAGCAATTAAATCATCAACTCCTTTTTCCCTAGAATTCCAGCTAATTACAGAAGCCTTACATCCCAAGCGCTCAAATAATCTTCCCGTAACGGCGATCGCTTTACTGACATTGTTGGCTGTTTTGGGTTTTGGGTCATGATCAAAACAGAAAATTATTTCTCTGTCCTTTTGGGCAAAAGCCAATAGCTGCGGGATTAAATAGGGATTGCCTATTTTATGCCCCCATTCGTCCTTTGGTTGGCGATAACCGTTAAACACTCCAGGAATCGCGATCGCCACGTAACCTGCCGTCAGTAATGCTCCTGCTTTTTTGGCCCCCTCAGTAGTGATGAGCGGGATTTTAGGATTAGCTATCACCCAAGCCCAAAATCCAATAGCCTCACCATCAGGGGTTACTACAATGTTCGAGGGCAGTGAAATATCATAGCGAAGTGCGATCCCCCTCCAGATATGAAGAGGTACTTTTAGGGCAAATATTTCTGTAGGTACGTTTTTTGGTGGCTCGTACTTAATAATTTTATTTTTAGCCTTAGATGTAGGGTCAAATCCCTTGTTACTTTCTGGATATTTATAAGGAACATTGGGCTTGAACTGCCCCCACAGAGAATCTTTGCCTGTCAATATATCAATTCCTGATACCCACCAACCGCCTTTCTCTACGTGTGAATATCTTTTTAGCAGTCTGTCCCTGATTCGACCGTCATTTCTCCTGTCCGAATTAGCCAAGGCGTATAACAGGCGATCGTACGGCTCAAAATCTTTGAGTGAAACGACATTCAGCTTGATCAGTTCAGAATCGACGATTGAATTTTTCCATTCAATAAAATCTTTTTTCTCGATCACTATTTTAACTCCAGAAACTATGGCAGGTTATGGTTTCTGGCTGTTATTGACTCAAACTTCAATCAAGATTTATTCTTTTGTTTTGTTCTCTTTCCCCAGAATTGAGTCATAATTGAAATTATATTGGATTGGGTGTTTTTTGTTTCTCGATTGGTGTCGAGATTTGGTTGGGGTTGGGAAAAGGAGCAAATAAAAGTTTCTATTTGTCGTCGTCTTGATCACAGCCGAGCAATTAACAGCCTTTTTCTAATCAACTAGCCTCAATAATTCTTAATGAAGCCTAGCTTGGGCGACTGCTTATGCTGTCTTGTTTCTGGGATTTAATATTTGATTGCAGCCAAAAATGTCTGTCAAAGGTTGTCAAACAGTAATGGTGATTGATACAATCAACCCAGAAGGCTTTAAAGAAAGTTGACTTTGGTTAGTTCATAACTACCTCCTTTCTTCTACTTTTAAGTCAGACTTTAAATTTGATTGGTCGTTGGTTAGTTCATAACTACCTCCTTGGGTTTAGAGTCGAACAAAACAGAATACCTCCTGATTATGGGAACTGCATAATTTGAACGCCGATTCTAACTCGCCAAAGTATCTTCGGTGTTCTGTAGTCTTTAAGCCAAATCGAATAATTAATCCAATTTGCTGGTTAGAATTGTAACTCTTAAAGAGCGAAGTATCAATTGCTATAGCCATTGTTATTTCTGTTTAAATCGAATTGGTGGGGTTTTTCGAGGAGATCGATCGCAATCCTTAATATTTGGCTCGCGAAGAGTTCCGAACTTTTTGCTCCACCAATTGCCTTGGCGAGTTTTGAAAAAAATTACTTTCTTGTGATTTGATTGATTTTTGGCTTCGGGGTCAGTACACCTCAACCAAGTTTTTCAGTGTTTTCCCTTAGACTGCTTAGAGTAATCATAGCGTTCTAATGGCTTTTTGCATACTGGGCCAACATATTTTGTTGCAGTTACCGTCCCCATGAGTTTAGAAGTTGCTGATTCTGGCAGCATTTCTCGAGGTGGTGAAGTTTGTTTCTGCTCAAAATTAGCATTCGCTAAAGTTAAAGGTCACTCCTGATTCAATGAGGGTAATTGGATATCAGTAGTCAAATTTTCAGAACAATTAGAATAATTCTAATTTTAATTCTTGTTTAACTTTTGAGAGCGGAACTTGATTGGTTCCAAAGTGAAATAATATTTTTACATCGTGCTAAATTTGGTTCGGCGATCAGACATTGGCAATCTAGTCTATCTGTAATCAATAGCAACTCCGGATAGGGAAGATAGGAAAACAAGATAATTTCACCTCCACTGGTGTAAATTTCTATTGATTTTCTGATGATCTCTCTTAAGGTGACTAGATCCAGATCGTCATCTTCGATCTGGCTCGCCAAAAGCAATTTAGACCGAGACGCTACAGGAAACAAGGTATTTTTTTCCCAATCTGAATTAGTGAAGGCAATGTTTAAAGCAATGTTTGGGGGACAACGCCTAATAAAATCTGGTGAGTTGGGTAAACCAGAAAAGAGTTCATGTTTTCCTAGTCGATAAAATCTATTTAGGGGAGTGTCTTGACGAATTATGCCGACTATTTGTTGCTTTGGCGAGAGGATTTCTTTCTCTGAAGAAGAATCAACATCAATGGTCAGATTTTGGGAGTTAGTTTTAATTTCTTGCTGTCGCTCATATTCTTTTCTGAGCTTTTTGACCAGCTCCAAAGTGATGGTTTTTTCTTGTGATAATTCAATAATTTGGTCACGAAAGTCATCAGGAGTACTAGGTGCTGCTAACATATAGAGAACCGTGACGTTCAACCCCGACTCAGAAATGGTCTTCTGACAATCACCGAAGGTATTCCAAACCCGCATAAAATGAATAGCTGTGCTGTGATGAAGACCTATTTCCTTATTGATCCAAAGTTTAAACTGTCCATAGGGCAAAATTTCTTTGACTTTGATCAGTTTTCGACCCATTTCTAAGGTATTTTCCACGGTTCTTTTCAAAATGGTCTTGATTTCACTAGCCTCTTGCTGGAGATAATTAGCTAATGATTCATCAAATTGATTGTAATTAAAACTTGTCGCAGCAGAAGAAGTTAGATTATTTTTAGGAATAAAGGAATCGACAATGTCGATAATTTGACTATTTTCAATCGGCTTGAGCAAAGAGCGTGTCAACCACTTCTGGTTATTTCTGATGTGGTCTAGCTCTTCTTGACTTTTATGGGCAGAGATTAAAATACCTTCATCGGGAATCGAGTCAGAATCAAGATTTTTGATTATTTGATCGCCGTTGATATCAGGAAGAATGATATCGATAAAAGCCAAGGTCTTTTTCCCTAAGGTCTTGTTTTGTTTAATGATTTCAAATCCTTGTCTACCAGACCCGACAGTATTCAGCTCAATTCCTCGGGTGGGAAGAGATCTTTTTAAGAGTTTACTAAAGTTCTCTCGATATCCTGATTCATCGTCGATTAATAAGATTGAATATTTCTCTTGGACCATGTATTGTACCTATAGAATCAACTAAGTTCTTAATTAATTAAGATATTTAACATTTAAACTCTCAATTTTTGAAGGTTAAATATTTGAGGAATAATAGTGTTACTCGGAGAGAGTAAAATTAATTTTTCCTAACTTGAGCTTTACATATATATTAGCAAAGTAGTGGACGTGGGCGTAAATAGGTCTACCATTGATAAAATCTTGAGTAATAAAAATTTAAGCACTTCTAATGGTGGTTAAACTTAAGCCAAGCTCCACTAGGCTCAAATTCGAGCTCGGAAACTAGATAGTAATGATTAAAATTAAAAAGTTGATTGACTTATTGTGGGTAATTGGATTTAATTTTTCAGTTCAAAGTTTGATCTTTACTCAATTTATTAATGCTGCACAAGCTGATACAAATATTTCTCAAAAAATCAAGATGATTGAGTTCAAACAAATAATTGTATCGGGAAATACTGTATTTTCTGATAACGAACTAAATTTATATTTAAAAAAATATCAACAAAAAAATATTAATATATCTCAAATCAATAAGATAACAAAATCACTTACCGAATTGTATGTTGAACATGGATATATAAGTTCGGGTGCGTTTTTACCTCAACAAGATATTACAGAAGGAGTGCTGGAAATACAAATAATTGAAGGCCAACTAGAGAATCTTGATGTTAAAGGGCTAAAAAAATTAAAAGAAAATTATATAAACTCATTGATGGACTCGGTTTTAGAGAAGCCATTGAATATAAAAGAGCTAAATGAAAAGCTGAATATTCTCAAGCAAAATTCGGCGATTAAAAATGTCAAAGCTGAATTGCTCAAAGGAACAAAACCAGGACTTAGCGTTCTGATTTTAGAAATAGAAGAACACTCGGCTTTTCAGGCTAATTTAAGTGCTAATAATTATCGTTCCCCTAGTGTGGGTGAGTTTCAAGGGGATTTGTCAGTTAGTTATCAAAATTTACTGGGAGTTAGCGATCGCGCTTTTGGTAAATACAGTCTAACGGAAGGGTTTGATGCTTATTCAATTGGTTATGTAATTCCCATCTTGAAAAATAATGGAAGATTTAGTTTTGAGTATCGAAATGGAGATAGTAAAATCATTGAGAATTTTGAAGAGGTAGGTATCCGCGCTGAATCTGATTCGGTTCTATTTCGTTATCGTCAGCCAATTATTTACCAACCAGACCAAGAACTTACTCTGGGGATCGCATTTGAAAGACAAAACAGCGAGACTTTTATTTTAGACAATCAGCCTTTTTCATTTACTGATGGTCCTCAAGAAGGTCGCTCAGTTATTTCAGTTTTACGATTAACAGGAGATTGGCTAAATCGAGCGCCCAATTCGGTATATTCAGTAAGTTCTCAGTTAAATTTTGGTTTAGATATATTTGATGCTACGGTCAACGAAAATTTACCTGATGGGATATTCTTTAGTTGGCAAGGTCAAGCTCAGTGGAGCAAAACTCTAAATCAAAATAAAGATTTGTTGTTAGTGACCAGATTAGCGACACAATTGACCCCTGATTCTTTGCTACCTTTAGAACAATTCACTTTGGGCGGTGTCGGTACGGTACGTGGTTATCGTCAAAATCAAGAGATCGGAGATAACGCAGTAGTAGGAACAATTGAGATGAATGTTCCTGTATTTGGTGGTGTTAGAGATAGTAGCCAACTTAAATTAATTCCTTTTTTCGATCTCGGAAAAGTTTGGAACCAGGATAACCATGATGCAGTTTATCTAAGCAGCATTGGCATGGGGATAAATTGGTCATATCAAGATTTTTGGTTTTTAAGAGTAGACTGGGGATTGCCTCTGGTGAATACTAGTGACTTTGGTAATTCTTTACAAGATAACGGTTTTTCTTTTTCATTGGAAATAAATTCGTTTTAACGAGCCTTTAAAGGGCGAAGCCCTTTGTCCTGCTTAAGCTACCTGCGGCTAATCCCTTGGTTGAGCAAGAAGCAAGCCAACTAAACTGGGCAGAATTCGGATTTTAAATCCGAATTATTGCTGACCAGTGCATTCCGCACCTATTACCCACTACCTACTACCTACTACCTGTTTTAAAGGTTGGCAAAAAACCGGTTTGGCTATTTGAGATTTAGCTACCAATAAAGTTCGTCCATCTTGGCTTCTAACTATCGTATTAGCTGGAATCAAGGCTAAATCTGTGTCTCGAAAACTTTGAGTATTGGGTACAGATGTTTTTGTAGGCAG
The DNA here is from genome assembly GCA_030064975.1 of Pleurocapsa sp. MO_192.B19. Taxonomy (GTDB): domain Bacteria; phylum Cyanobacteriota; class Cyanobacteriia; order Cyanobacteriales; family Xenococcaceae; genus Waterburya. The sequence continues at coordinate 96 of JASJDX010000307.1, read as the reverse complement.
TTTAGGCAAAGAATTAATTCCAGTAAAAGAAAAATTGGACTTTGGACAAAAAAAGGAAAAGTTCGCGAATGCATTGACTTTGTTGGCGAAAGCAAT
>JASJDX010000306.1 GCA_030064975.1 Pleurocapsa sp. MO_192.B19 | reverse complement strand
AACCTAGCAGTACTTTACGAGTCCCAAGGCAAATACGCCGAAGCCGAACCTCTTTACCAACAGTCCTTAGCCATCATGAAGCAACAGTTAGGGGACAACCATCTATCTGTGGCAACCAATCTCAACAACCTGGCAGGACTTTACAAGTTCCAAGGCAGATACGCCGAAGCCGAATCTCTCTTGCAACAGTCTTTAGCAATCACGAAGCAACAGTTAGGGGACAACCATCTATCTGTGGCAATCAGTCTCAACAACCTAGCAGTACTTTACGAGTCCCAAGGCAAATACGCCGAAGCCGAACCTCTTTACCAACAGTCCTTAGCCATCATGAAGCAACAGTTAGGGGACAATCATCTTGATGTAGCAACCAGTCTCCACGACCTGGCATTACTTTACCAGCTCCAAGGCAGATACGCCGAAGCCGAACCCCTCTTCCAACAGTCCTTAGCCATGACGAAGCAACAGTTAGGGGACGACCATCTATCTGTAGCAACCATTCTCAACGGCCTGGCAGGACTTTACCAGCTTCAAGGCAGATACGCCGAAGCTGAACCTCTCTTCCAACAGTCCTTAGCCATGACGAAGCAACAGTTAGGGGACAATCATTCTGATGTAGCAAACAGTCTCAACAACTTGGCAGGACTTTACTTTGACCAAGGCAGATACGCCGAAGCCGAACCCTTCTTGCAACAGTCCTTAGCTATCAGGAAGCAACAGTTAGGGGACAATCATCTTGATGTGGCAGACAGTCTCCACGACCTGGCAGTACTTTACCGAAACCAAGGCAAATACGCCAAAGCTAAACCTCTTTACCAACAGTCCTTAGCCATCATGAAGCAACAGTTAGGGGACAACCATCCATCTGTGGCAACCAGTCTCAACAACCTGGCAGCACTTTACCAGTCTCAAGATGATACAAATCTTGCCATTGAATTCTTAAGCCAAGGTCTTGAGGTTGAGGAATATAACCTCTCCAAAAACTTGGTAGCAGGGGATGAACGCCAGAAACGGGATTACATGAGGACAATTTCTGGTACGACTGATGGGGCTATTTCTCTCAATCTTCACTCTGCACTCAATAACCCAGAAGCGACTCGTTTAGCACTTACAACTATTTTTCAGCGTAAGGGACGTATTCTTGATGTCTTAACTAACAGCCAACAAATTCTCCGCCAGCGAATTAATGACCCCCAAAGTCAAGAATTATTAACCCAACTCATCGCCACCCGCACCCAACTCGCTAACCTCATCTTCAAGAAACCGGAAGATTTTCCTTCCCCTGAAATTTACCGTCAACAACTAGAAACCCTAATAGACAAAGCCAAACAACTCGCAGACCAAATTAGTCGCCGTAGTGCCGAATTCCGTAATCTACCCCAACCCATTACCCTCAAAGCTATTCAACAACTAATTCCTGCTGATGCCGCTTTAGTGGAATTGGTACGCTATCGACCATTTAATCCTAAAGAACCCAAAAATGAACGCTGCTGTGGTAGTCCTCGCTATGCTGCTTATATTCTCTCTCAAAGAGGTAAGCCTCAAGCTATAGATTTAGGAGAAGCAGAAGCCATTGATGATGCAGTAGAGAAATTACACACATACCTGCGCAATCCCAGAGTACCTCTGGGGCAACTCAAAGCTTCTGCCAGAGAACTTGATAAAATGGTCATGCAGCCTGTACGCCAATTATTAGGAGACACTAAAACCATTCTTTTATCTCCCGATGCTGCCCTTAATTTGATTCCCTTTGAAGCTTTAGTCGATGAGAATAACCAATTTTTAGTCGAAAATTATCTTTTCACCTATCTGACCTCTGGACGGGACTTACTGCGCCTGCAACTCCAATCTCCTAGTGAAGAACCTCCCTTAGTAATTGCTAACCCTACATACCAAAAGCAAGGAGAAATCATTGCCCTTGACTCTCTCCACCGTAATATTGACCTCTCTCAACGAGTCTTTTTACCCTTAAAAGGAACAAAACAAGAAGCAGAAGCCATTGGTCAACTTTTCTCGAATGCCCTCATTTTAACCAAGACCAAAGCCACAGAAAATGCCCTCAAACAAGTTAAAAATCCTGATTTCCTCCACATTGCTACTCATGGCTTCTTTTTATCCCCCAAACCTTCTTCAGAAAACCCAACCGATTTTGATAACCCCCTGTTTCGTTCTGGATTGGTTTTGGCAGGCGTGGAAAAAAGTCAAAGTGGAGGAGGAGATGATGGGATTCTTACTGCTTATGAAGCCACCCTCTTAAATCTCGTCGGGACTCAATTAGTCGTGTTATCCGCTTGCGATACAGGAATTGGCGATATTAGCGCAGGAGAAGGCATCTACGGGTTGCGTCGTGCTTTTGTGATTGCTGGTAGTGAAAGTCAACTAATTAGTCTGTGGAAAGTAGAAGACACTGCGACTAAAGACTTGATGATAACTTATTATGAGCGATTGAAAGCAGGAGAAGGACGCAGGGAAGCCTTAAATCAGATTCAACGAGATTGGCTTGAAGGGAAAAAAGGTAAAAAATATCAACATCCCTACTACTGGGCAAGTTTTATTCCTTCTGGCGATTGGACACCAATGGAGTTTAGTTTGTCTGAGTGATTTTGCCTGATTGAGAAGGTAAAGAAGAGGAACCAAAACTCGTTGTAGAAAATATACACGAAAAGAAAATAACTGTATATCAACGTTGTAGATACTTTGGGTCAAATAATGAGGGTGCATTAATCAACATTGATTTACCTGCACTAAATGCCCCTGCAAAGACAATTTCAAACTTAGGCGCGATCCGTAGGCTAGGCGGAGCCTAATCGCTTTTCTTAAAGAAGCTTCGACAACTGCAACATCTTGATAATTGGTACTTGATTCTGACTGTACTAAATCTAAGATACTGTTTACATTATTCGATAGTTCAGAACATTGAGGAGGGAGAAAACTCATATAACTAAATAAAATGTACTATTACATTTAGAGTTCCCTCATATTTATGGTAATTATCAGTTTAATTCTTATTTTATAGAAGTAAGTAAGCGTAAATAAGTATAAAACTGAAAAAAAATAAAGTTTAGTTTGAATACTCGCTACTTATTACTCCCTAATTCTTTTTAAAGATTGCTGGTTTCTTTTTGGAATAACTGTAGTTAGTCTAATCCACATTGCGATCGCTGAAATTGTTAAACTTAAGTTACAAAAGTATTGCAAAAAAATTTTGTATTGTTTATACTACAAAAGCAATCAAAAAAGCAGTGATAGTTTAGTAGCCTAGAACGCCTTACTATTCCTTGTTCATAACTTACCCCATAGGGGTCGAAGAATTGAGGATTATCGCCTTTAACGCGGGAAACGCGGGTGCAAATCCCGTTCACTGCACCAAAATTACATCAAGTAAATCAAACAAATATTAAATATGCGACGGTAGCTCAGTAGGTAGAGCAGCAAAAAACATCCTTGTTCATACCTTACCCCAATGGGGTCGAAGAATGTAGGGTTATCGACTCATAATCGGCTGGACGTAGGTTCGAGTCCTACCCGTCGCATTTCAAAAGGATGAAGGATAAGGAACAAAGCTAAAAACTAACAATTAAAACTAATCATGCAGTGGTAGCCAAGCGGTAAGGCAGCATTATCCTTGTTCATAACTTATCCCAATGGGGTCGAAGAATTGAGGGTTATCGATTTGGGTTCGGCGATCGCGGGTTCGACTCCCGCCCACTGCACTTGATCAAGGATGAATTATGAGGGATGAGGGATGAAGTAAAAAGTAAAAAGTAATTAAGCGTTGGTAGCTCAGTTTTTATATCTTTGTTCGTAACTTACCCCAACGGGGTCGAAGAGTGAAGGTTATCGGTAAGAGCAACTAGGTTCATAGCTTAGTGTGTCGTGAGTTCAAGCCTCACCCAACGCACCAAATTGTAAATAGCTAATAGCTAATAGCTAAAGGCGAAAAACTTTATTTTGCCCTCACGGGCTGGAGGTAATATGAATTACCGTTTCTTTGCAAATAAAAAAGATAAAACACCACAGAATAAACCCATTCCAGGGCGAGAGTCGGAAATGATTCAAGGTCGTTCTGGTGGTTATATGTTTGAGGCGGGTATTTGGCAAACCCTGCGCCGTTGTTTATTAATTGGCACAGCCCAAAGTACTTACTACGCTAACAAGCGAGAATTAACAGATGATTTTGTCGATACTATTAAAGAAGCGATCGCATCAGATCCGCGAAGAGTAGCGGAAGAAATTGTCTACGCTAGTGATGGACGTTCGATTAATAACAGCGCGCCTATTTTGGCTTTGGTATTGCTTTCTATGGGTAATACACCAGAAGCCAAGCAAGCTTTTAGGGAAATTTTTCCTCAAGTTGTGCGTACTGGTAGCCATTTTTATGAATGGCTGAACTACACTAAGTCAATGCGGGGTTTCGGTAAGGTAATCAAGGAAGTTGGTAAAGCTTGGCTATCTAGAGAAGATGTCAAAGGTTTAGCTTATCAACTGTTGAAATATCAGCAACGTCATGGTTTTAGTAATCGTGATACCTTAAGACTATTTCATGTTAAGCCCGTAACAGCAGAACACGATCGCCTGTATGATTGGGTAGTTAACGGTTGGTCAGAATTGCCCAGCGAAATTCCTTCAGAAGCTACTAAGCAAATTTGGTGGTATGAATGGTTAAAACGTAATCCCGAACAAACTCATAGAGCGATCGCTGAAGGTCATTTAACTCATGAAATGGCTGCCCCTGTGGGCAATATGGATCGTCAAGCATGGCAACTGTTGTTTGAAACCATGCCTATTGGTGCAATGTTGCGTAACTTGGGTTCACTGACTCAATTAGAAGTATTGCGAGTTGATAGCACTCGGAATTTAGATCGAGTTGAAGCGGTATTAAATAATAAAAACTACTTGCGTAAAGGGCGAATTCATCCCATTGATGTTCTCAAGGCTTTAAAAATCTATTCTAGTGGCGGTAAAGTTGGACGTAGTAAAAAAACCTGGACTCCAGTACCTCGTATTACCGATGTCCTAGAGAAAGCTTTGGAACTGTCTTTTGAAGTAGTTGAACCTACTAAGAAAGTGTTTCTCCATGCAGTAGATATCTCTGGTTCAATGTCCTGGGGTGTAGTGGATTCTGTAGGGTTAAACTGCTGCGAGATTGCCACAGCAATGGCATTGGTAACTGCCAAAGCAGAAAAAAACTATGCTATTCGTGGTTTTTCTACTAAATTCATCGATTTGGGTATTACTCGTCGTGATTCTTTTAGTTCTGCCTTGAAAAAAGCCAGTAATCAGAATTTTGGTGGAACAGATGCTTCCGTTGCTTATGATTGGGCGATTAAAAATAAATTCAAAGCCGATATCATTTGTTTTTGGACAGATAACGAAAGTTGGGCTGGTAGAAAACACCCTGCACAAGCTTTGAAAGAGTATCGCCGTAAAGTAAACCCCGATGCTAAAGCAGTGTATATTACCCTTGCACCCTACAACATTACCTTAGTCGATCCTCAAGATAACAATTCTTGGGATTTAGCAGGTTTCGATCCTGGTATTCCTCGATTGATTCAAATGCTAGCTAATCAAGAATTGTAATCTACCTGAATTAGTTTTTTGAACCCAACTTAGTACAAGATAGAACTTACGTACTCAAAAATTGGCAACGGCTGTAAATCTTTGATTTATCCTTTCGCTGCGTAAGTTCTATCAGCAAGTGTTGATCTAAGTAGAACTAATTGTTAATTGTTAAAGGTATACGTACTTGAAAATTAGTTTTCCCTGGCTGTGATTCAAAACGCAGATTACCTTTATGCTTCTGCACCACAATACGGCGAGAAATATCTAAACCTAAACCACTTCCTTTGCCGACTTCTTTGCTAGTGAAAAAAGGTTCAAAGATACGGGATTGAATTTCTAGGGGAATACCAGCACCATTATCTATAATCTCAACCAACACACAGTTATTTTCTAAAGCAGTGCGAATAGTTAATTTACCTTTGCCATCCATTGCATCGATCGCATTGTCAATTAAGTTTGTCCATACTTGATTAAGTTCACTACCACAAACAGATATCCTAGGAATATTGGCACTGTATTCTTTATTAACCGTTACACCATACTTGAGCTTGTGGTGGAGAATTTTAAGGGTATTATCTAACCCTTCATGTAAATCAACTTCTTGTACTGTAGCCTGATCCATATAGGAATAGTTTTTAATTGCACCTACCAAGTCAGAGATCCTACTAGTGCTTTGTTCCACTTCATTAACTAAACCATTCATCGTCAGAGTAGCCTCTAACCATACCAAGGCTTCGGTAAAAGCCCCAGATTCCATCTCGTTAGCTAAAGATTCTAGTTGAGATTGTTCTATCCCTGCGCTTACCAAACTAGGGGATAATTCCCAGGCATTGTTTACCCCTCTATCTTCTAGCCAGTCAGCTAGCCGATCTTCGCGATCGCTTTGTTCTAAGGGAGACAACGACGATTTACTGTTTATTTGATTGATTGCCTGTTGTTGTAATTGGGCCAATAGTTGACGATGATTAGCAGAAAAATGTTTACCTCGAAGAGAAAGCATATTCTGTTGTAGAGAAGCGATCGCCGTATTTAATTGTTTAGCTGCTCTTCTGCCTGCTGCTGCGGGATTATTTAATTCATGAGCCAATCCTGCGGATAATTTACCTAATGCTGCTAATTTCTCTTGCTGGCGTAACCTTACTTCTAATTCTTTAGAACGCTCTGCCAAAGTAGGCATAAATAAATCTATACTGTCAGGACAGTTTTTGAGTAATTCTTTAAAATCATCAAATTTAATGACGCGGGAATTATTAATACTACTAGCAGTTGCTTGACAAACTCCTCCAGTTAACATGGTTAAATCCCCTGTAAATTCACCTCGACGATGAATGGTAATTACTAATTCTTCTGCACCTAGCTGTTTAGTAATTTTAATTTCGCCATCTAGAACTACATAAAAACTGTAAGCTGTTTCTCCTTCTTTAAATAATATTTCTCCTGGTTGAAGTTGTAAGATAAAACCACAACTAGCAAGTTTCTGAAGATGGTCTTCAGCTAAAGTTGGGAATAAGATAGATTCGGTTTTATTAGGAGTCATATTTATTCGTTTGTCTAGTTATGGGTCGTCAATATCAGAAGAGATCCCAGATTAAAGATGTGATCTTAGTAGAAGATATCGTAGATATTGGTATTACGACAAACACTGCGCTAGAGTATTTACAAAACTATCAGCCAGCTTCTCTGAGATTGTTTGCGTTATTGGACAAACCAGCCCATCGTCAAGTACTAATCAAGATCAATTATTTAGAAGAAAATTGACCGCGCTATTTTAGATTGAAGACAAAAATTAGCAGCTTAAAGCGATCTCTTGTTGCACCAGCACAAATGTCCGCAAATTGTCTGTTCTATTAAAGATTAATATCTATGGAAACTAAACCACCACTACCTCCATTCACCCTCGAAACTGCAAAAGCCAAAGTTCAAGCAGCAGAAGATGCCTGGAACACTCGTAATCCTGAAAAAGTAGCCTTGGCATATACCATTGATTCTCAATGGCGTAATCGAGCCGAGTTTATCAATGGCAGAGACGAAATTATTGCGTTTCTCAAGCGCAAATGGGCAAAAGAATTAGACTATCGACTCAAAAAAAGACTCTGGAGTTTTATGGACAATCGCATTTCTGTTTGTTTTGAATATGAATGGCATGATGATGGTGGTTTTTGGTATCGGGCTTATGGGAATGAAAACTGGGAATTTGCTGAAAATGGATTAATGAAGCGAAGAGAAGCTAGTATTAATGATGTTCCGATTCAAGAATCAGAAAGAAAGTTTCTTTGGGAAAGAAAAAATTAGTGTTGTTTCGCCAATAATTTTTAGGCAAATAAATTTTCTCGTGCATCTTATAGCCTTGAGTAAATAAATCTAAGTTGGAGC
>JASJDX010000305.1 GCA_030064975.1 Pleurocapsa sp. MO_192.B19 | reverse complement strand
CTGGCTGTTTTGACTCTTGCTTTTGAACAAATATTGATCGGCTCAAAGACTTACTCTGTAAGTCTTTTGGCAATCGAACAAACAACTGCTGAAAGCCATATTTAGCAAGTATCTCACAAAGTTTTGTCAGTCAATCAGATTATTTTCGTTTGAGAAATTAGATTACTTAATGTATCAAACGAAAGTATGAGTCAAAGATTTAAAAAACACTTTTTTTAATAGCCGATATTTTCAGCTATTAGCTCTTTGGCAATAAACGACTTATTGATACTAGTTAATCTCTAATTCTGCTTAGAATATAATTATAATTTAAATTGGTCTTTACCTTTATTTAAACACTAAACTCGATTTCAATTTTGCTAAATAGATAACAATTTAGATAAGAATTTTTCAAATGATTGCTCGCTAGTTACTAAAACAACATAAATATTGTTTTAGTCGTTAACCTATAGCTATAGGTATAAATATCATATCATAAAACGTGTTACAAATAATGCTAGTTAAGCATTTCCAGACATTAATTTAAATTTATTTTTTAGCCGATTACTAATTATTTCAATGTATTACAGTAAGTCAAACAGAAATTTATGCGGTTATTTTTTCGAGAATTAAATTGAGACAATTAGCCTTAATTTTGATGGCAATTAAATTATTGATAAAATAAATTCTCAGCAACTAAGAGTAACAAGATAAAATTTGCCAGATCAAAATGCTTTCTAAATACAACTAATTATCAAAATTTCTTGACATTAATTATATTAAGATTTGTATTGATTTGAACAAATATTTTTTAGGGTTTAAAATAAACGTGTAAAAAGCCAAAAACGCTTTGGAAATTCAGGAAATTAGATAAGTTTTCTCCAGTAAATTAGCTTTTTAAGCAAAAAAATATTCTGGAGAGGTGGGAAATGAGTACACAACGACTAACACAATTACTCCACCCAAACCACAAGCAACTTAGCCAGCTTACTTTGGTTGCTCTAGTGTTTATCGGTTCCTTGCTAATGGGGTTAGTACCTTTAATCTCTGGTTTAGATTCAACAGACACCCAAGAGAATAACTTTATTATCCCCACCGCAGCAGAACTTTGGAAACCTGTAGGAGAAGCGATCGAGTAGCAAAATCATAACCTTACTGATAGCTAAACTAGTTTCTATTCAGCATTTATGCTGTCCAGGAATTACTGCAAGGTAGAATTGTTGCCCTGAATCTGGATCGTTGAACTCCATTTCATTGAGCATTTGTCTAGCAAAGAAGGAATCTTAGCTATGTCTCATCCTCTTTACGTTGCTTTTATCTGGCATCAGCATCAACCCCTATATAAATCTCAAATACTCCATCCTGACTTTTCTGGACAATATCGCTTGCCTTGGGTGAGGCTACACGGCACCAAAGATTATTTAGACTTGCTACTGCTCCTCGAGCGCTATCCTCAACTGCACCAAACTGTTAACTTAGTTCCTTCTTTAATCTTGCAGCTAGAAGACTATGCTGCTGGTTTGGCGATCGATCCTTACTTGGCTTTGGCTTTGAGTCCAGAAGATCGACTGAATGACAAACAAAAACAGTACATTCTGCAACATTTTTTTGATGGCAATCATCATACTCTAATTAACCCTCATCCCCGTTACAGGGAGCTTTACGAGCAAAGGCAGGAGAAAGGAACTAGTTGGTGTTTAGCTAATTGGACAGATCAAGATTATGGAGATTTGTTGGCTTGGCATAATTTGGCTTGGATTGATCCTCTATTTTGGGACGATCCAGATATAGCAGGTTGGCTCAAGCAAGGCAAAAATTTCACTTTAAGCGATCGCCAAGGCATTTACGCGAAACAAAAAGAAATTATCGCTCGCATTATTCCTCAACATCGTGAAATGCAGGATGCGGGACAGTTAGAAATTACCACGACTCCCTATACCCATCCTATCCTGCCTTTGCTAGCTGATACCAATTCGGGTCGAGTAACTATCCCCAACCTGAAATTACCCCAGCAGAGGTTTCAGTGGGTAGAAGATATCCCGCGACATCTGCGAAAAGCCAAGCAAATATATCTAGAGCGGTTTAAGTGCGAGCCTCGTGGCTTGTGGCCTTCAGAACAAGCGGTCAGTCCTGAGATTTTGCCCTATATTGCTCGAGAAGGCTTTCAATGGATTTGTTCTGATGAAGCAGTGTTGGGTTGGACTCTTAACCACCTTTTTTGTCGAGATGAGGTAGGGAATCTCTATGAACCAGAATTACTTTATCGTCCCTATCGTCTGGAAACATCGCACGGTGACTTGGCAATTGTCTTTCGCGATCATCGACTCTCGGATTTGATTGGCTTTACCTATGGTGCTATGGAACCACGCCGTGCTGCATCCGATTTGATTGGACACTTAGAAGCGATTGCTCGCTCTTTAAAACCCCGACAAGCAGGAGTATCTGCTAGATCCCTCCAACAACCCTGGTTAGTAACTATTGCTCTGGACGGAGAAAATTGCTGGGAATACTATCAGCAGGATGGTCTGCCTTTCTTAGAGACTCTTTACCAATTGCTCAGTCGCGATCGCAATATCCAACTAGTAAGTATAGCCGAGTTTCTCGAACGGTTTCCCCCAACAAAAACTATTGCTGCTAATAAGTTACATACAGGCTCTTGGGTTAATGGCAACTTGACTACTTGGATTGGCACTCCAGCCAAAAATCAAGCTTGGAATTTACTTGCTGAAGCTCGACAAGTCTTAGCTAATCATCCAGAAGCGACTGAAACCAACAATCCCGAAGCTTGGTCAGCCTTATATGCTGCTGAAGGTTCTGACTGGTTTTGGTGGTTTGGAGAAGGACATTCTTCTAACCAAGATGATATGTTTGACCAATTGTTTCGAGAGCATCTGAGTGCTATTTACCATTCTCTGAATGAACCAGTTCCTTCGCAACTATACAACCCTGTGGAAACTCATCAACTAAAGAAAGAGCATCTACCCGAAAGTTTTATTCATCCAATTATCGACGGCATTGGCGATGAACAGGATTGGGATAAGGCAGGACGGATCGAGATTAATGGTGCTAGGGGAACAATGCACTGCAATGGTCATGTCCAGCGACTGTTTTACGGCTTAGATCACCTCAACTTTTATTTGCGCTTAGACTTTAAAGTAGGGGGTATACCCGGTCAAGACTTGCCATCTGAGTTGCGTTTACTGTGGTTTTATCCAGGGATTACGAAGCATAATAGCCCAATGACTTTAGCTGGTTTGCCCGCTCGAGAACCATCAAATTATTTGTTTCATCATCATTTAGGCATCAATTTACTGACTGAATCTATTTGGTTAGAAGAGGCTGGAGAAAATTATTTCTGGCATTCTAAGTCAACTGGGGCCAAGATGGCTTTCAATCAATGTCTGGAGTTAGCGGTGCCTTGGGCAGATTTAGATATTGAGCCAGATTACCCCTTGCAGCTAGTGACGGTGCTAGCTGATGATGGCAAGTTCCGCAGTTATTTACCAGAAAATGATTGGGTTCGCTTACAAGCACCGTAAATTAATACTAGTAAATAAATCATTTTCGCTACTAATTTATGTCTAAATCATGACGTTTATAAATAAGATTTCAGCTTTAAGTGTTTCAAATTTTGTGGAGAAAACAAGAATAAGAAAGATACGACAGGTAACAAAATCTACCCTTGAGTCTCAAAAAACTTTTGAAGCCAATTGCATCAAGTCACCATCAATAGTTAATCGGAGATTACCATAATGGTCAGTTTAGAGACCAGAACAAAATCACTTAATCCGCCTTTTACCGAGTCTTTTCTGGAGCGGGAAGTTGCTAGTAACAACCAAGAATATAAATATCCCACCTACGGATTAGAAGATTTAGGGTTTAAAAACCTGGGTCGCGTCTATCGCAATCTCTCAATTCCCCAATTAGTAGAATGCGCTCTAGCCAGGGGAGAAGGAAGACTAGCCAGTAGCGGTGCTCTAGTTGTAGAAACGGGTAAATATACTGGTCGTTCTCCCAAAGACAGATTTATCGTCTCAGAACCCAGCAGCAGGGATGAAATTGACTGGAATCATCTTAACGTCCCCATTTCGGAAGAAAATTTTGAACGATTATATCATCGCGTTCTGGGCTATATTCAGGGTCGGGAGCTCTATATTTTTGACGGCTTTGTGGGGGCAGATCCCAGATATCACTTTGGCGTTCGCGTGATTAATGAATTAGCTTCCCAAAATCTGTTTGCACATCAGCTATTTTTGCGCCCAACGGCTGCGGAACTAGCCGAGCATCAGGCTGATTTTACAGTGATTGCCGTTCCTGGGTTACAGGGCGATCCTGAAGAAGATGGAATTCACAGTGAGGCCTTTATTGTGATTCATCTGGCCAAAAGAATTGTCCTGATTGGTGGTTCTCAATACGCTGGGGAAATCAAGAAATCAATCTTCTCGATGATGAACTATTTCATGACCAAGCAGGGTATTTTACCAATGCATGGTGCAGCTAATATCGACAAACACGGTCATACTGCCTTATTTTTTGGTCTTTCTGGTACAGGCAAAACTACCCTTTCAGCTGACCCGCATCGCAGTTTCATCGGTGATGACGAACACGGTTGGTCAGAGGATGGGATCTTCAACTTTGAAGGAGGCTGCTATGCCAAGACTATTCGCCTCTCAGCCGAACACGAACCCCAAATCTGGTCTGCATTGCGTTTTGGAGCACTGCTCGAAAATGTAATTCTCGATTGCGATACCCGCATTCCCGACTATGATGATGGTAAATTAACGGAGAATACGCGAGCTGCTTACCCACTACACTATATTCCTAACTGCGCTACCTACGGAGCAGGCGGTCATCCCAAGACAATTATATTTCTCACTGCTGATGCTTTTGGCGTGCTACCTCCAATTGCCAAGTTGACCAGGGAACAAGCAATGTATCATTTCTTATCAGGCTATACCAGCAAGTTAGCGGGTACAGAACGGGGTATTACTGCGCCTCAGGTGACTTTTTCCGCCTGTTTCGGCCAGTGCTTTTTTCCTTTATCACCGACAGTTTATGACGAAATGTTGGGAGAACGCTTGCGACAACACCCAGATACAGAAGTGTATCTAGTGAATACTGGCTGGTCTGGAGGTCCTTACGGTGTCGGAAAACGAATTGCCATTAAACATACGCGAGCTATGGTCTCGGCGGCTCTCAATGGCCAACTAGAAGGAGTTAACTACCAACCCCACCCCATCTTCCAAGTATTGGTGCCCGAGGCAGTTCCTAGAGTACCAAACAAAATTCTCGACCCTCAGAATACTTGGGACGACTCGGAAGCTTACGAACTACAGGCAAAAGAGTTGGCCAGACATTTTAACGATAATTTTCAACAGTTTACTAGTGCTCGTCCTGAAATTGTTGCCGCCGGACCGATCTGTTAGTTGGTTTCTTACTACCTAATCTGTCGCTCTGATTAATCTGATTAAAATATAAGTTGAAACGTCTCAGGAGTTTAATTTATGGTACAAACAACAATCGATCGTCAGCCTCTTCAACCCGTTAAAGAAAAAGCTTTAGTCCTCTGGTTTGAAGATGTTGGTATCGCCGATATCCCTTTCGTTGGGGGAAAAAATGCCTCTTTAGGCGAAATGATTCAACAATTAACTCCTCAAGGCGTTAATGTTCCCACTGGTTTTGCCACCACAGCTTATGCCTATCGCTACTTTATCGAGCAAGCAGGTTTACAAGAGAAGCTGCGTCAGTTATTTTCTGATTTAGATGTGGAGGACATGAGCAATCTGAGGCAACATGGCAAGCAAGCTCGTGCCTTGATTCTCAATACGCCTTTCCCAATCGAACTAGAAGAAGCGATCGCTCAGGCTTACATCAAGTTATGCGAGCACTATAACGGTACTGCTGAGTTTTGCGAGCGCTTGCCAGAGTCAGAACAGGAGGAGTGCAAACGCTATAGCAGTTATACTGATGTTGCCGTACGTTCTTCGGCAACGGCGGAAGATTTACCCGATGCTAGTTTTGCGGGACAGCAAGAAACCTATCTCAATGTTCATGGAGTTAGGGGAGTATTAGACGCTTGCCACAACTGCTTTGCTTCCCTGTTTACAGATCGCGCCATCTCCTACCGTACGATTAAGGGTTTCGATCATTTTGAGGTGGCTCTCTCTGTTGGCGTGCAAAAGATGGTGCGCTCCGATCTAGCCTCCTCTGGAGTTATGTTCTCCATCGACACCGAAACAGGTTTTAAGAATGCCGCCCTAGTCACCGCTGCCTATGGATTAGGGGAAAACATCGTTCAAGGTGCGGTCAACCCTGATGAATACTTTGTCTTTAAACCTACTCTCCAACAGGGATACCGACCAATCCTAGAAAAACGCCTCGGCAGTAAAGAAATCAAAATGGTCTACGATGTTGGCGGTGGTAAGTTGACCAAAAATGTCCCCGTGCCAGAACCAGAACGGCATCAATACGCGCTCGCCGAGGACGAGATTTTAACTTTGGCTAAGTGGGCGTGCATTATTGAAGATCACTATTCCCAAGTGCGCGGTCAATATACTCCCATGGACATCGAGTGGGCCAAAGACGGTCTAACTGGTGAATTATTCATTGTTCAAGCCCGCCCCGAAACTGTACAATCCCAAAAATCTGACACTATTCTCCGCAACTATAAACTTCAAGGAACTAGCGATGTTCTGATCCGAGGTCGTGCTGTCGGGGAAATGATCGGTCAAGGTCAAGCCAGGGTAATTTTGAATGTCCACCAGATCGATGAATTTCAACCGGGGGAAGTTTTAGTCACCAATAAAACCGACCCCGATTGGGAACCAATTATGAAACAAGCCAGCGCGATCGTTACTAATCAAGGGGGACGTACCTGTCACGCAGCAATCATTGCTCGCGAGATGGGTATTCCCGCGATCGTCGGTTGTGGTAAGGCAACAGCTGTTTTGACCACTGGTCAAGAAGTGACCGTCTCCTGTGCTGAAGGAGAAGAAGGACGAGTTTATACTGGGTTGGTGCCGTTTGAAATTCAATCAACCGAACTAGAAAACCTTCCCCGCACTCGCACCCAAATCCTGATGAATGTCGGTAACCCCGAAGAAGCTTTCAGTTTGGCTTCTATTCCCTGTGACGGGGTTGGTTTGGCCCGATTTGAGTTTATCATTGCTAACCACATCAAAGCTCATCCCTTGGCATTACTTCATTTTGACGAGTTAGAAGATAAATTTGTTAAGCAGGAAATTGCCCAGTTAACAGCACTTTACGATTACAAACCTGACTTCTTTGTTGATAAGCTAGCTCAAGGTATTGGCACGATCGCGGCTGCTTTTTATCCCAAACCTGTAGTGGTTCGTATGTCGGACTTCAAGAGCAACGAGTATGCCAATCTCCTTGGTGGCGAACAGTTTGAGCCAGAGGAAGAAAATCCGATGATTGGCTGGCGAGGTGCTTCTCGCTACTATGACGATAACTACCGCGAGGCTTACGGTTTGGAATGTAAAGCTCTCAAAAGAGTTCGAGATCAAATGGGCTTGACGAATGTAATCCCCATGATTCCCTTCTGCCGAACTCCTGCCGAAGGTCGTAAGGTATTGGCTGAAATGGAAAAATACGGTCTGAAACGAGGGGAAAATGGCTTGCAAGTTTACGTCATGTGCGAGATTCCCAATAACGTCATTTTGGCAGACAGATACAGCGAAGTATTTGACGGCTTCTCCATTGGTTCTAATGACCTAACTCAGTTAACTCTGGGACTCGATCGCGACTCGGCTTTAGTTGCCCAACTCTTTGACGAACGGGATGAGGGAGTTAAAGAAATGGTACGTCAGGTAATTACCAAAGCAAAAACCAAAGGTCGTAAAGTCGGTATCTGCGGTCAAGCACCTAGCGACTATCCTGAATTTGCCCGCTTCCTAGTAGAACTAGGGATTGACTCTCTGAGTCTTAACCCCGA
>JASJDX010000304.1 GCA_030064975.1 Pleurocapsa sp. MO_192.B19 | reverse complement strand
ACCTTTTCGGGTTTTCCCCTGATGTCCAGGTTGTCCTCCTGGCTTTCTTTTCTTGTCATGATCATCGGCTTCGTCTTCTGAGGCTTTAGGCTTTTCCGACTTTTTCAATAAATCTGTTGATGGGGGTTTTGATGAGGTTTGAGAGTCTAAATCCCGACTTAGTTTTAATTTTTCTATTTCTTGTCGCAGTTGTTCGATAAGTTTCTGTTGTGTCAATATAATCTGCACCAACTCAGCTTTTGACAATTGGTTTAACTCTTCTACATTGATTGGTGAACCTGACTCACTTTGACTCATACCGTTACCTTAGCGTAATCAGCCTGTTTGTCAATCCTTTCTACCTGAATCCTTACAAATCTGGTGGGTTGATTTCTGCTGCTGAAATTGCTAGTTTACCATTAGGGACTGGTCTGACTTTATAATCATATTTAGTCAAAATATCTACTAGCAAATGTAAGTTTTGAGGAGTATCATCTACAACCAAGATATTATTTAGCTCCTGAGCAATCATTAGCTTTCTCATTATTTTATTCCCTCAAAAAAAATGCTAAATGGGTTTCGGGCATTATGAACGAATTCAATAACCCGATTGGTCATGGCAGGATTTCCCCGCCATGACCCTCTCGTTCAAAAAAGCTAAAAACCCATAAAGATGATTCTTGTCTGTATCTTTAACTACTTTTAACCTTTATTTTCATCAAAATAACATAACATAATATTACAGTTGTTCTTTAATTAATTCAGCAGCATAAATTATGAGTACTCAAGAAGAAACACGGAAATTGATGGCTAAGGAAAGACAGCATCAGGAACATTTGAAAGAAAATATGTTAAGCCGTGCTGTTGAAGAAGTTGAAACTGATACAACAGAGGAAACAAGTGAGCAAGCTAGAGAATTAATAGCTCGTCAACGGCAACATAGCAAACATCTTGAAGAAAATATGTTGAGTCGTGCAGCGGAAGAAATTAAGTAGAGATGTGGCTTAAACTACACGATGATGTAAAGGGTCTGGTTCTGTCACTAAAAGTTTAAAAAGACAGAACCAGCCCTTTAGTTATCTAACTTTTTTGACCGTGATTCCAATTCCTGAGTTTTAGCTCCAGCTCGATAGATTTTATCCCTCGCTAGTCTGTTCCAATTGCTCCAGAATAGAGATAAGATTCAGTTCAAACATAAGCTTTGACAGTCAGTACTGAGCAAGGGGCATGGTGCAGTACATAATTGCTGACACTCCCCAGAAATAGCTCGCCAACTCTAGAACGTCCGCGATTGCCAACTACAATTAAATCGGCTTGCCAACTCCAAGCTAAACGGCAGATGTTACGACCAGGACTGCCAGCAATTTGCCTAAATTCAGCCTTGATGCCTGCCCGATGAGCTTCAGCTATCAAGTTGCGTAATTTCGCTATGCCTTCTTGTTCGTAAGTATTCCACTGTCTGCGCCAGTTATCTAAATCCGTTTCCGCTCCTACTTCCCAATCTATTGAATCCACGTTGGTAGGTATCCACCAGGGACTATTCTCTTCATCACCAGACAAAACATGAAGCAACATCAGACTAGCTTGGTTCTGCTTGGCTAAGGATAAAGCTTGTTCAAAAACTGCTTGACTAGTGACAGAGTGGTCTATAGCAACTAAAATTTTCTGGAACATAGAAATCTCCTTGATTAAAAATGAATGAGAAGCACCATCGGAGAGAATCAATATAAAAAACTCGACTTTATAAAGACCTAAACTTGTTATCAGCAGATAGGCTTACCTACAATCGCCCTAATTCCGCTCTTTCGATCTTAACTCTTAACGAATAACCTTCACTTATATTCTGCACTAATTAAAAGCAAGAGTACTGATTTTGACAACAAAAATAAACTTTCTGCTTGGGGAGCGATTTTTAACTGTTTTATTAAGATCTTAACTTGGTAGCCAATATTCTGGAGAAAAATTTAAAATAGCAGATAATCTTTACAAGATGAAAAACTAAAGTTATTTCTAACTTTGTTTTGGCACTTGAGCAAATTATTGAATATTTTTGGTTAACAATCAATCACAAATATTAATGTCAACGCTAATAAGTTAAAATCTAATATTAAGCTTTGAAATCAAATAATTTAAATTGTCAAGCTCTAGCCAGGGAAGAATTAAAACCATAAATATTATTGATATAATTTAGATAGAAAGCTAGTTTCGGTTTTTATGTGAAGACTATCTTCAATTGTAGCCTTTTGAAGATAGGCAGGGCATGCTGGAAGCAATTTCAACAGAAGTTATTGCCAAGGTTATAAGCAAAAAAACTACTAGGATTTATATCACTATTTTTGCCTGAAAATATTTTCTTGAGTGTTTATAAATCTCAACTTTAGCCTTAGCATTAATTAGATTTTAGCAATCGAATATTTAGCCGATCTAAGCAATTACTGAGAATGATCTAATTCTCAGTTTGAGCATCTTTACTCTAATTTTAAGAGGTGTTAATTTAATTATGTCTACCGCAACTCATCATCCACTGAAGAAGATATTTAGCATTTCTAGTTTGACAACTTTTGCTCTTATTTTGGGAAGTTTAGGGGTGTCTCCACCTGTAGGATTAGCCCAAAGTCGCTCAATTACAGCTACTAGCGCACAATTAGAAACGCTTTATCTCAACAA
Organism: Pleurocapsa sp. MO_192.B19; assembly: GCA_030064975.1. GTDB lineage: Bacteria > Cyanobacteriota > Cyanobacteriia > Cyanobacteriales > Xenococcaceae > Waterburya. Next base: position 5,304 of record JASJDX010000304.1, on the reverse strand, counting down.
CAATCGTAGCTATTCCTATAATTTAATAGCTGCCAACAGGGGAGTCATTGATAGAATTGTAATTCCTCAAGGTGCAACCATTGTTGGTAAATACGTCCCAGCCAAAGGCGGACTACGCTATATCGCTGAAGCCGTCACCTATGATCGATATAGTTATCGTATTAGTGCTAGTTCTTCGGTACTTGAAGATGTTAAAGACCCTAGAGATACATCGGCTGGCGCGATCGCAGAAGATGCTGCTATTGGTGCTGCTGGGGGCACAATTCTCGGTGAAATTTTTGGTGATGCTGATGTGAAAGAAATACTTGGTGGTGCTGCAGCAGGGGTGGTAGTTGGGAATGTTACCGCAGATAGAGTCGTCGTCATAGATCCAAAAGCACCAATCGTTTTGTACGACAACTAAATTCTCCGAACTACAGAGATAAGAGGAACAAGCTAGACAATCAAAATCTCGATGCTCATCGTCACAAGATTCTCATAGTATCGGCATACAACTATCGTGGAGGGTAAAAATTTAGGTACAGAAAATTCAACAGCCAGTGACTCAACTTGAAGTTGTTCGCGATCGCTTAGCAACGGCGGTAATTGATAGTCATCTCAACTCACTTTATGAACATGGCGATCGAGAAAGCTAAAAAATACGGTTTGGGTATGATAGTGGCACGAAACTCGAATCATTACGGAATTGCTGGCTATTACACTTTGATGGTCTGCCGAGAAAATATGATTGGTCTTACAGGAACTAATGCCCGTCCCTCGGGTGAACGAAAAAAGGTGTGGGGAAAGGGAACTTAGTTAGTGTAAATAATACGATAACTAAGTTAGTTGCAACACAGCTTTAAGATCGTTCATTAATTATGCTGGCTTCTTCCACTAAATCTAGTCTTCCTAATTCCAATGTATGAAGTATTTGTTCTAGAATTGAGTTCTAGTTGGCTTTAAGAACTTGTTTTTCAGGATAGGTAGTAAGTGAAAACTTTTTAGTTAGAAATGATTTTAATTCTTCTTTGCTTTTTGTCTTTAATTATTTGGTTGTTTTTATTGTTGTTTTGGGGAAATTTTTGGCAATCAAATCAACTTATTGAAGCTGACGGCGATCGAGCTTTAGAAGTTTATCCTACTGTCTGGGCAATTGTTCCTGCTAGAGATGAGGCAGAAATACTTCCAGTTAGTTTAGCTTCTTTATTAAAACAAGATTATTTGGGTGATTTTTTTATAGTTTTAGTTGATGACAATAGTTGCGATCGCACCCTAGAAGTTGCTCAATTAACTGCTGAGAAATTAAATAAATCGGCAAAATTAAATATTATCTCTGGTCAACCCTTGGCTGATGGCTGGAAAGGTAAATTATGGGCAATGCAACAGGGAATTGATTATGCCAGCCAACAACATATTATTCCTAATTATTTTTTATTGACTGATGCTGATATTAAACACGATATACATAATTTAAATCAGTTAGTCACTAAAGCAGAAACAGAAAACTTAGATTTAGTTTCTTTAATGGTATTGTTGCGTTGTCAAAGTATCTGGGAAAAATTATTAATCCCCGCTTTTGTCTTTTTCTTTCAAAAACTTTATCCTTTTCCTTGGGTTAATAATCAGAATAAATCTCTAGCAGCGGCGGCGGGAGGCTGTATTTTAATTAGTAGTAAAGCTCTATCAGAAATTGGTGGTATAGCAACTATTAAAGATGCTTTAATTGATGACTGTTCTCTAGCAAAGGAAGTAAAATCTCAAAATAAAAATATCTGGTTGGGCTTAACCGAAACGACTACTAGCTTACGGGCTTATGATGACTTAAAAACAATCTGGGATACAATTGCTCGCACTGCTTTTACTCAATTAAATTATTCCTTGTTATTATTAATTGGCACAATTTTTGGTATGAGTATTGTTTATTTAGCTGCTCCAGTCTGTTTAATAATTGGTATTTTAACTAGCAACTGGTTAGTAGTAGGAATTACATCTTTAACTTGGTTGCTAATGAGTTGGGCTTATTTCCCTACCATTAAACTGTATAACTTATCGATGACTTGGGCATTTAGTTTACCTGCGATCGCTTTTTTATATACTTTAATGACTATTGATTCAGCAATTAAATATTGGCAGGGTAAAGGTGGAGCTTGGAAAGGTAGAACTTATGAAAGAAGTAATTAACGTGAGCGTCCAACGAATTTAATTCGTTATGTCTGAGAGAAACAATTTGTTTCCTAAGAGTTCGGAGTTCGGAGTATGCCCTACGGGCACGCTGAGTCTAACGACTTGCTCCGCAACCGCGAACGGAGTACTCGCTGCGCGAGACGCTACGCTACGGAGTATTCGCTATTTCTTTCAGAAACGTTATTTATTTGATATTGTTTGAGTACATTTTCGACTAGCAATTTGGCTGGCAGTTCGATTGAGATATAGTTTTCGTTGACCGTTTACTAAATATGGCTCGATCGCTTGTTGGGGTAAATTACGCGACAAGGGGTCTTGAATATTATCGGGTTGTCGTAAAAAATCCGTGAGAAATACAGTAGGGCGATCGCTATTCCAAGATTGCTGCAATTGGGAACGGGTAATCAGATATCCTGGAGGTTCGCCTGGGAATTGCGGGGGAAGGCGATTGGGACCACCATCTGCTAGTACCATAATAGTACGATAGTCACTCGGCTTGGCTATCCCGTCTCGATTTAAGTAGTAAGCGATCGCCCCTGCTGCGCCGATTTCTCGCGAGCCTTCAAATATCCAAACAGTATCGTCATTTAAACACAGGTTTGCTCGTGCAACTAAGTTTTTGGAAGAGCGTAAATCTTGATAGAGAGCGAATCCTCTGACAATTGCTGAGTAGGTAATTATTAGTCCAATAAATAAAGGAATTAAAGCCCAGTCAGATTTCTCCCAAAATCCTACTCCCGAAATTAGCCATCCAGTTCCTAGAGCGATCGCTACTATTAGAATTAAATTAATTACTTCTGTGGTGACGATTGTAGCTGGTAATAAATTAATTACGAAGGGAAATAATCCAATGACACTATAAAAGAGAATCCCCAACACAATTGCGATCGCGCCATAGCAAATACTGCTGTAGTTTTGGAGATCGGATTTAGTTATTCGCAGAGAAAATTTTTGATGGAGGATACCCATACTAGAATCATTATTTTTTTCTCCTATAGGGCGATAAATAAAAATTGGTTTTTGTTGTAGAAAAGATAAACGACGCTTTCGTTGTGACCACCAGCCAGCACACAAAATGACGTAAGGGGGAATAACGGGAAGACCATAATACATTAAACGAGAAGAAAAAGGCAAAAACATAATTACTGGAACAATCGTAGCGATCGCCAATAAAAATATACCATCACTATTTTGACGCTCTTCAATCGAAGTAGTTTGGCAAAAACCTCTGCGCCATTCTTGCCAACTGCTTTTAACTACAGAGGGTAAAAATAAGCTCCAAGGCAAACACCAACAAAGAGTAATCGCTAGATAACCTAACGTGCCGATTTTAGATACTTCGTAATCGAGAGGAAAACGACGGTCTAATAGGCGATTAAAATGTTCGTTAATGACAAAATAATGCAAAAAACCAGGATTAGCTCGTTCTACGGCGATAAACCAGGGCAAAAATAGACTTATAACTAATAATAAACCTCGATAAAGCCTAATTCGTTTAATTATCTTCCAATCTTGCCGAACTATAATTAATGCTAAACTACCAGTCAAGAGCAAGACAATGCCAATAATACCTTTTGCCAAAATACACAAAGCTAAAGAACCGTAAAAACCAAGCCAGTCAATCCAAGAATAAGGCCGATAGAGTAATCTCCAGAAACAATAATTTCCACTTAACAATAAAGTCCCCAACAAAACATCAATCAATATCTGGTGAGTAAAAATAAACCAGCCTAAAGTTACCGACAGCATCAAACAACAGTTGCGACTGGCATTAATTCCCCAAAGTTCTCTTGTCCATTTTCCAGCAATAACAATTCCCAACCAACCTGCAACGGCTACAGGAAGCCTCGCAGAAAACTCGCTCGAACCAAAAATACTAATTACAGTAGCGATCGACCAGTATAGTAGCGGTGGCTTATTAAGATAGGGCGAACCATTGAGATGAGGAGTTATCCAATCGTTACGCCAAAGCATTTCTTGTCCCACCATCGCAAAATGACCTTCATGGGGTTCGTACAAACCGTAGCTACCGATGCCTAGCAAACATAGGATTAATGTCCCTAAAAGGATTGCGAAATCGAGCCAATAAAAATTTTGCCGTTGCATAATCGACATCAAATTTAGTAAAAATGGCGTAAAAGGTCATACGAAGGCAGAAGTTTAAAGGCAGAAGGTTTTTCCTTTGGAAGGAGCTTGAACTCCGACCAAACCTTTTGCGCCGTTTACGGCGGTAGCGGGCGTGGAATATGCCCTTTAACTCAGGGCATTTCCGCCCGCTCTTGTATCCTGACGAAAGAAAGAAGAAGTAGCTGCTTTTCCTTCTGCCATCTGCCATCTGCCCTCTGCCTTCAAGGGCGAAACCCTGGTCAAAATAAAGAAGATTGAGATAGCTAACAAGCAATTAAACGCTCAAAAGAAACTAAATCTACTTTTCCTCCCGCGACTACCTTTCGTGCTTGCTCGAAACTATTGTGACAGCTAGAGATAATAGTTCCACCATAAATGGAACGAAGTAAAGCAATCAAAGTAGGAAAAAGCCGACGATTATGATCCCCAGCATCGGGTTCAACTAGATGTACGTAGCCCAGATTATAAAATTTAAAGACATCAAAAAAATAGAAAAAAGCTCCGTAAATATCTGTCACATTCTTGCCAAAAAAAGTTGCTTCTGGAGAAATTCTGATTCCTACACGCTCTTCATCCCAAATACTAGCAACTTCTTGAATAATGGAAGTTAGTAATTCCCTTTGCTGTTCTAAATTTTCAATTGGTTTTAACTCGCTGGAAATATCGCGCCCGATTAGATAACCGAAAGCTGCATGAATTTCTACACCGTCAAAATCTGCTGCTAGAGCATTTTGAGCAGCACGACGGAATAATTGCACGATCGCCAAATCTCGGCGATCGCTGTTGCTATTGGATTTTACCTGCTTGGCATCTGGCGATCTTATCTTTGTGGGAAAGACCTTTCCTAACACACAAGGCGTAGCTATATTCTCACAATAGTTACTAAAAACATAATCAAACATAACATTGACCGCTTTTAGCTTTACCAGGAGTAATCCTGAATGGACGAACTACAACGCCCTCTATCCCTCCGTCAAAGACTGTTGGGACTACTTTGCGCATGATATTATAACT
>JASJDX010000303.1 GCA_030064975.1 Pleurocapsa sp. MO_192.B19 | reverse complement strand
TGAAATTAAGCCAAGTTTTTACTTCGCTTACAGAACAAGAGTATTATGAGGAGTCTGAAATGCGTGAGCAATTTCCTTCAGTTTCTGGTCAAGAACTTCGGCAAAGGCTAATAAATCTGATTTTTGATGGAATAAAGCGATTCTCAAGGCTTTAATTCCTTTGTGAGCCTTAGATTCTCTGAGTTGGAGTTCTTCAATGATGAAATTCATCAATTCTAATCGACTTCATAGAGTTACCTATTACTTAATCTACTAATTTACAGTTTATTGAGATGAAATTTAAATTAAATCGCCAAATTTGCTATTTAATTATTTTACTATTATTTATTGTTGCGAAGATCGCTTTCTATCCGTTAAGCAGTACAGCTGATTTAGCAGCATTAACTAAAACTTCCATTGAAACATCGTCCAGCACTATTCCTTTATCGGGAACGTGGCAGTTTATACCTGAAACTCAATCAGCAAGTAATTACACATCTGCATCCACCACAGCTCAGACTCTGGAACTGAAACCAACGAAAAGACTCCTTAATTTTCCCCAGAATCAATGGCAAGATATAAAAGTCCCTGGTAACTGGTGGTTAGAAGGTCACGATTTGAGTGGCGTAGTTTGGTATCAGCATCATTTTAAGTCAACTCCAGAATTAAAAGATAGAGTAGTGAAATTAATTTTTGAAGGGTTAGACTATACTGCCGATGTTTGGCTTAACGGTAAGTATTTAGGCTTCCACGAAGGATATTTTCAGCCATTTAGTTTTTTTGTCAATGAGCAATTGAATTTAACAGGAGAAAACGTACTCATTGTTAGAGTGAACAGTCCTTTGGAACCTCAAGTTACAGATTGGTCATTGCATAAACGTCTGATTAAGGGGGTTTTGAGTCATCATGATGCTCGACCAGGAGGTGCTTGGAGCGATCGCGCCCAAGAACAAAATACAGGAGGTATTTGGAACTCTGTATACCTACAGGTATCAAATAAAGTAGCAATCGATCGGCTATCTGTTACTCCAGAAATTGAATTTAAAACTCAACAAGCAATCGCTCAAGTCGATCTAGATGTAACCTATCCAGGTATGAAACCAGAAGACATAGCCGTTAAGCTACAACTAGTTCCCGATAATTTTGCAGCACCCGTAGATCAGGCAATTATTGAACAACGTCAGTTACAACCAGGAGTTAATCACTTTCACTTCGATATTCCGCAACAAAATCCTCGTTTATGGTGGACATGGGAACACGGTTCACCTAATTTATATCAGTTACAAGTAAACCTAACGCAATCAGGACAAATTTTAGACCATACCGAGACAAAATTTGGCTTCCGCACTATTGAATATGACCAAGATGCCCAAGTTTGGAAGCTTAATGGGAAACGAATGTTTATTCGGGGGACTAACTATATTGGTTCTCAATGGTTGAGCGAAATGACTCCTGACAAGTCTAGTTTTGATCTGGCTTTAATTAAACAGGCAAATATCAACGCAATTCGAGTTCATGCACATATTACGAACCCCTCTTTTTACGATCTATGTGATCGAGCAGGAATGTTGGTTTGGCAGGATTTTCCCTTGCAGTGGGGTTATCGTGAAGATCCTGAATTTGTGCAACAGGCGATCGCTCAAAGCAAAGAGATGATTAATTTACTCTACAATCATCCCGCAATTATGGCGTGGAGTTTACACAATGAGCCACCTTGGGATGCTGAATGGATGCAATATATCTATAAAAACTATAATCCTGAACAAAATAAAAAGTTAGACGCTCAATTATTCGCTAATCTCAAAGATGTAGATTCCACCCGCTATCTGCATCCAGCTTCGATAGTTAATGAGCATCCTTGGTGGGGTTGGTATTCTAATAGCTGGCGCAAATATGGTGAACCGACAGAAGAACCTTTGATTACTGAGTTTGGCTCACAGGCTTTACCTAAGTTATCTTCTCTACGTCGAATTTTTAAGGAAAATGAACTATATCCTGACACGGAAGAGAAATGGGCAAAATGGTCATATCACAACTTTCAGAAGAAGGAAACCTTTGAAATTGCCAAAATCCCGATGGGTAAAAATACTGAGGAATTTATTGATAACACTCAGCAATATCAGGCAAAACTAACTAAATTTGCTGCTGAGTCCTATCGTCGTCAGAGATATCAACCTGTATCGGCGATATTTCAATTTATGTTTGTGGAAAACTGGGCTTCAGTCAATTGGGCAATTGTAGATTATTGGCGCAACCCCAAACCAGGCTATGAAGCGCTAAAAACTGCTTATCAACCAGTATTACCCATAATTAGTTCCGATCGGGATAGTTGGGAACTGGGAGAGGAAATAAACCTCGATCTAAGTATAGTCAATGATCTCTGGCAAGCCTTTCCCGATGCTCAAGTTAGCTACACTCTACAGCACAAATGGCAACCTTTAAAAACCCAAGCAAGCACTATTGACCTTAAGCCTGATAGTTTAACTGAATTAACCACTATTGATTTTCAACCCTGGCAGGTAGGGAAATACGAGTTGGTAGTTAAAGTTGGCGATCGCGATGGCAATTTTTTAGGACAAAACGTATTTGAATTTACCGTGCAAATACCCAGTTAAAAATCAGACAAAAGCTTTAGAGTAGTTGTTTAGACAGTTTACTTACCAATGTAAGCTGTCTAAATTCTGCGTCTTTTGAGTTTAAATCAGCCCGAAAAAAATAAGAATTAGTAACTAAGAAATAATCATGAAATTTAGATTACAATCTTCCATATTCATAGTTTTATTTACTGTTTTTATTGTCGGTTTGTTCAGTCTAAACAGTGATGTTAAAACTTTATCCCAAGCAGAGATTGCCGAAAAGCCAACGGCAATTGTAGTCAATCAAGTTGGCTATTTACCCCAATGGCAAAAAATCGCTTTTTTTCTCAACAATCCAAAACCGACGGCACACCCCCAGTTGATTGATAACAATACCCAGAAATTAGTTACTACGTTGTCTCTAGGGAAAGAAATTCAAGATACTGATACTCCAGATACCATCTCGAGAATTGATTTTACTGATATTACCAAACCAGGAACTTACTATCTCAAACAAGGAAAAATAGAGTCTACACCTTTCAAAGTTGGTACTGATATCTATCAACAACCTTTAGTTACTCTTTTGCGCTCCTATTATCTACAACGATGTGGGGTAGAAATTGACGATCCTGTGACGGGAATATCCCATCCTCCCTGTCATCTAAAAGATGGTGTGATCGCCCATCAAGATGAATATCATCCAGCAGGAGATAACATACCTGCGGTCGGAGGTTGGCATGATGCGGGAGACTATGGCAAGTATGTTACTACTACAGCAGTTACCATTGCTCGTTTGTTGAATCTTTACGAACAATATCCTGAGTTGTTTCCTGATAACCATTTAAGTATTCCTGAAAGTGGCAATGGCATTTCTGACTTACTTGATGAGATGCAATTTGGCTTAGATTGGCTATTAAAGATGCAGCGCACCGATGGTGCAGTCTATCGTAAACTATCAGGTCAAAAATGGCCTTTCGGTGTATCTCCTGATGAAGATATCCAACCCCGTTATATCTATGGCATTTCTACTCCTGAAACTGCTAAATTTGCTGCTGTCATGGCGATCGCCAGTAGGAATTATCAATCTATTAATACCGAATTAGCAGCAAAGTTTTTATCTGCAGCAGAGTCAGCTTGGCAATATCTGACTCTGCAACCTGAAATGAGAGTGGACTGGGTAGAGGGAGATGATAGTGGATCGGGCAAGTATTTATATTCCGAATTTGATCGCGAAGATAGTTTGAAAACTGACGTTGATGATCGCCTGTGGGCAGCAGCAGAATTGTATATCACTACTGGTAAATCAGATTTTGCTGGCTATTTTGCCGATCATTTAGATCGGATAGACTACACCTTATTTGAATGGAAAGATCCTTCTCCTTTGGCATTGATTAATTACCTAAAACAAAACCGTCAACCAGTTTCAGAAGAACTTATTGCCCAAATCAAAACTAAAATCAAACAACGGGCAGATTTAATTTTAAATAAAGTCAATCAAAGTGCTTATCATATCGCCAATGATCGCTTTATCTGGGGTTCTAATAAAATGACCGCCGAAGAAGGAATTACCCTAGTTTATGCCTATCAGTTAACTAAAAATCCTGCTTATTTAACTGCTGCAATCGACCAATTAGATTATCTTCTAGGACGCAATCACTTCAATCAAACCTTTATTACAGGTATTGGTACTAATCCCGTTAAAAACGTTAATCATCTATTTGCCAGAGCGAAGAAAATTGATATTCCTGGTTTAGTCATTGGAGGACCAAATAGTGATGCCCAAGATAATAAGGTAGCTAAAAATCAGGGGCAGCTTAGTTATATTGATGATGAAGAATCTTATGCTACTAATGAATACGCGATCGACTACAATGCCTCGGTTATTAGTTTAATTACTAATTTAATTGCTGTTGATAGTAATTAATTTATCGAGTTGATAATTTTATTTAACCACGAATTACTTATAGCTATTAAGTGAACTACCCGCGTTCTTATCGCGAGCTTCTAGCTTCCCTGAGATGTACTCTCAATCGGGGATTGCCTCAAGACAGACTTTCGTCCACTTTTTGGTCTTACATTCCCTCCACTAGCAGCAGTCCTAGTTCCTAAGACCGATAGTTGCCTGATGCCTTCGGCTCTAACATTTTTAGCTGCGTTTTCATCACGATAGTGATGAGTTCCACAACTAGGACAAGTCCATTCTCTAACCTCTAATGGCATTTGGGCCATTTGATAGAGGCAACTAGAACAAGTTTTAGAGCTAGGAAAAAATCTATCAATTTCTAATAACAAACCACCTTTTTCTTTAAGTTTGTAATCTAAGAAATTGGTAAACATTCCCCAACCGACATCAGATATTGCTTTGGCTAATTTACGGTTACGAACCATACCCTTGACGTTCAAATTTTCAATAACTACTACCTGATTATCATTGACTATTTTTCTAGATAACTTGTGTAGAAAGTCAATTCGGGCATTGCTAATCCGTTCGTGTACCCTTGCCACTAGCCTACGAGCTTTTTCTCTTGATTTACTCCCTTTTTTCTTACGAGCTAATTTGGCTTGTTTTCTTGCCAAGTTAAGTTCATGTTTTTTAATGTGTCTAGGATTAGAGTACTTGCTTGTTTTCTCATTATCATTAGTAATGGCAAAATCTTTAATCCCTAAATCTATTCCAATAACTTTACCTGTAATGACAAGTTCAGGAACTTCTTGCTCCGTATCAAATAACAAGGAAGCATAATATTTACCTGTTGGTGTTTTACTAATAGTTACAGTTTTTAATTGTCCATCAAATAGACGATGAATACTGGCTTTAATAATTCCAACTTGTGGAACTTTTAGTCCCTCTACAACTACTTTGCAGTTTTGAGGATATTGTGCTGATTGTTTACCATAATAAGATTTGAATCTTGGATATTTAGCTCGTTTCTCAAAAAAGTTTTTGAAAGCTTTAGTTAGGTTCAAAGTGGTTGATTGTCATACTTGCGAATAACAATCTTTTAACCATTGAGTACTTGGTGCTTTTTTGAGTTTTGGCAAAACACTATTGAGTGCTGTTCTGCTCAATCCCTTGCCAGTATCTTTGTATGTTTGATTGCATAGATTCAAAGCATAATTCCACCACCATCTAGCAGAACCCATAACTTGACTAAGTTTTTGGGCTTGTTCTAAATTTGGGTAAATTCTAACTTTGATAGCTCTGTGCAGGGTTTTCACACGAATTATGATTGACGATAAGAGAATACCACAGAAACTTTACTTTATACAACAAGGATGCGCTACCGCGCTTTTATTGTTGGTCAAAATTCTGAGGGCGTAATTACGAGGAAACCTCGTAATGCTGACCGCCCGAATCATCCCGCCTAGGTAATCGGGGGACGAATTTTGACACTTAAGTTAAAATTAACAAAGAAATCAAGCGATCGCCAGTGACTTTAGTGCCTTCCAAATTATAACCACCTTTCTTGAAATCTCGAAACATCTCTTCAATTCCAAATCGTTTCTTGTAAGCAGTAATTGCCTGCTCATCTGACCCCAAATTAGTTAAAATAAACCAGCCTTCTTCTGGGGTTAAACCATAACGTTTTTTCTGCCATTTAGCTGCCAAATCAAACCCCGCTACTTGTTTGGTCTTGGTCATTTTTACTCCCCGAAGATAAAAAGCTGGCTGCCTGACACAAGTATCTGAAAGTATTGATATTTGGTGGAAAAGAAGAAAAGGGAGAGCATTCATGGGAAGCTGAAAATGAACAATTTTTAGCCTTGTATTCCATGTCAACATCTACCCTTATTTATGATCAACTGCTAAGTTTGTTGAGTCGCCCTCGGCAGTTGCTTCAAGTCGGGGAACCCGCCCAACGCACTGCCTCGCAATATTCCCAATACAGGGATTTTAGACATCAGACTTCTTGCAGAAGTCAGGGAAAATGGGAAAGGGGAAAGGGAAAAGGAATTAGATTTCACTTGGGAGCTGTCATTTTTGATTGCTTTTTAACTTTTGCAAGAGATGCCATGAACTATCGTTCACAACCCAGGGATGAAAATAGAATAATCAATGAATTTACGTTGTTATAGCTTCTATTTTCAAGACAGATGCCATGAACTATCGTTCACAACCCAGAAATGAAAATAGAACAGTCGACGAATTGGCGTTGTTTCAGCTTCTATTTTCAAGACAGGTCTACAAAAGTGCGACGGTGGCATTTAGGGAATACAAACTAATGCTGAAGCTTTCACATCGATTACTTTCTAAGTATTCCGATGTCATGCTTCTGGCTGACAGAGGTTTTGCCAACCATCAGTTAGTCAATTGGCTCAAAACTAGTCAATGGCAATACCCGTCTGCGTTTACCTTGTGACGTAACTATTCATGGGGCACTCGTGACATCCCATCGAGTTAAAATATCTTTATCCACCAAAGTCAGAGGCAGTTTTATATCGTCATGTCTGGCTGTGGCTCGATGGAGAATGCCGAAGCAATTTCGTTCTCGCCAATGTCAAGGGTGTCAAAGAGCCGCATCGCAGTCATCACTGACGAAGAGCCGACGGGAGCAAACTTGGTGGCAATATGCCTTAAGATTTCGTATTGAAGAGTTATTTCTCGATTCACAAATCAGGGGTATTTCAACTCGAAGAATCTAAAATTCGCCATCCCCGAGCTTTGGAGCGTTTGTATTTGGTAGTAGCTTTAGCTCTTCTCTTTGCTACTGTTCATGGCATGAACGTTCAGCTAAAAGGATTGAGAACTCAAGTTGACCCTCATCAGTAGATGGACAAGTTTTTGAAGCAGCGCGATCGCCAACGAAAAAATGACTTCTAAGCACAATTTTTATCAGTACTAATGTTCTAAAAAGCGAAATTCATATAATTTTTGCTTATAAAGTTAGTTCGCCTTTATTTAAGTTGTAGTAGTAACTGGATACTTTGGGGGATAAAACTGTTACAAAAGCAAGCATATTTTTTGACTTAATATAAGTCAAAAATAATTGAGTAATTCGATGTGATTTTTTACAAGAAATATGGGACATTCGAGCATATTTTGACAAAAGTTATCCCTTACCCGCGTCAGTTTGAAGAGTTGAAAGGACCCTGGCGCTTATATTCAACTTATTTTTTTTTAGATGAGTATAAATGTTAATTAACTGCTGGGAATATAGACTATTTCCCTGACTCCATAGATTCGATTTATTATGTTAGACAAAAAGGCTAACATTTGTTTTAAAGTAAACAAATAATTATAGACTAAACGTCCACCCCGTCTAGGTTTAGAGATTTTTGACCATAAAATATAAATCCAAATATTAACTAATAAAAAGGAAATTCCCACATAGAGTAATCTCAGAATTGGATTTTTTGTAGTAGTTCTAATCCGACAAAGATTTTTGAGGCGATAACTACTTTCAATTCCAAACCGTTT
>JASJDX010000302.1 GCA_030064975.1 Pleurocapsa sp. MO_192.B19 | reverse complement strand
AGAACCAAGCGATGCAAGTTAGGAATAGTTATAGTGGAATTAGGAGACATTAGATATTTAATTTATGAGATTAATTTATTGTTAGCCGACTTAACTGCCTGTATATATCTAAGCAGTTTTTTTCTTAAGTGGACTAACGGAATCAAAAAAATAACCACAAATACTTTACTAGACTTTTGGTGAAACCCTGTTTTATGTAAGAAGTAATCAGTAATAGAGTTGCTCTCATTCCTCATCCCTCATCCTTTTGATATGGTTTCTTGGCGCGATATTGTCGGTTATTTCAGCAAGTATAAAGCGATCGCAATTTTTAGTATTGCTGCTTCAAGTCTATTTGAGATTATCGATCTGGTTGTTCCCTACAGCATCGGACAAATCTTGAATGTGCTATCGAATCAGCCTTTGGATCTTCCTCTGGAAAATTTAGTTGCAGTGGTACAAGGAGTGGGTAACTTTCCTGAAGGAAAATGGTTCTCTTTAGGAGTATTACTAGGGATAATTTTTCTGGTAACGGTAGTGCGATCGCCTATTCAGCCTTGGATCGGGATTTGGCATCATTGGGCAATTGCTTTAAAAGCCAGACGAGATTACTTAAGTAAGGTTGTTGCCAAAATTCTGACCTTACCCTTGGGTTATTACGATGAAAACAATCCTGGGCGCATTGCAGGAAGAATAGCGCGGGGAATTGAGAATCATACCTGGACATACCCTGAAATTGCGGGACAGTTAATCCCTAAACTGGCGAGAATCTTGGGTATTTTCGTAATGATTTTATTTATTGATTCAGGAATTGCGATCGCTTTTTTGGTTTCTTTTATTTTGATTCTTGCCTATAGTTTTAAACACCTGCGAATCTTGATTCTTCAAGAAGAATTATTGGAAAAACATCAGGAGAATACCGAAAGCCGTACCTCAGAAATTATTACCAATATCAAAACCGTTAAGTCTTTTGCTACTGAAGCCCAGGAATTTCAACGGCAACAACAGCGATTTGAACGGGAGTTTAAATACGTTACCTATCGCATCCATAAAGGTTATGTTAATTTAAGCACTTGGTCACGTACCGTAATTCAAACTTGTGTCTTTCTGATTTTGCTATTTACCTTAATCTCTACCGTTAGGGGCAATATTACTCTGGGACATTTTATTACTACCCTAACAGTTTCTAGTATGGCCTATGCTGAGTTAGAACCCATTACCCAACTAGCAGAAATCTTTGCCCGTCGTTATGCATCTATGAGGCGGTTTCATGAGTTTATGCAGCTTGAACCTGGAACAGATGCTGCTAGCCTCATCAAAGAAGACGTGGCGGATAATCCTTACAAATTTACAGGGAAGTTAGAAATTAACCATCTCAGTTTTGGCTACAATAGCGATTGCGCGGAGCGCACTGGTTTATCCTCGAATGGGGGCAAAGCCAATCGCCTGATCTTGCAAGATATTAATTTATTAGTCGAACCCTATCAAACTGTAGCTCTCGTTGGTCGTTCTGGTTCGGGAAAATCCACCCTAGTTAAGTTACTATTTCGCTATTTTGAACCAAATCAAGGAGAAATCAAAATTGATGGGGAAAATATTCGTAAGTTAGATACTGCCCGTTATCGCCGCCGACTGGCTATTGTCCATCAAGATGTCGATATCTTTAACGGCACAGTCTGGGATAACCTAATCTACGGTAATCCTCAAGTAGATAGAGAAGAGGTAAAACAAGCTTGTCGGGTAGCCAGGGTTGATGAATTTATTCATGAATTACCCCAAGGTTACTCTACCGTAGTCGGAGAAAGGGGAGTTAGGCTTTCTGGAGGACAAAAACAACGTTTAGGGATTGCTAGAGCTTTAGTAGTCGATCCTGATATTCTGATTTTTGATGAAGCGACATCTAGCTTAGATTATGAGTCTGAACGTTCTATCCAACTAGCAATGAAGTCTATTTTAGGCACTCGCACCACCATAATTATTGCTCATCGCCTAAGTACCATTCGCGAAGCCGATCAAATTGTGGTGTTAGATGCAGGAAAAATTATTGAAGTCGGCAATCATCGAGAGTTATTGAATCAGGGAGGGATTTATCATCGTCTTCATTCTTTACAGGAAACAGGAGAAATTTTCAATTAATTACTTATTAATTACTTAAAATGTATTTTCAACGCTGACCAGTGCTATTTCTTGAAAAGAAAGTAGGGTGGGCAACAAGAGTTCAAACTCAATAACGTATCCAAAAAATAATTTTGCCCACCTTACAAGGTAAAGGTTCAAAGCAGGGATATTTGCGAGGAAATTGTCTCAATCATTTGTTTTTAGCGTCAAATTTATGCCTACTAATACACCCAAAATATACTCATAAATCGACATTTCATTGCCTGTTATCCACTTGTAATCATAGAAATAACATTTATTAAGGCTTCTTGGTAATAGATAATTTAAAACATAATAAAAGTCTTGTTTATTTCCAATACTCAGAGTTCGTTCGGTTAAAACCATTAGTTCTTCTCTAATTAACCTTCTTTTCTCTTTCCAATCTGGTTTGCAAAGCTTATCAAGCTGATTATCTATTTCTTCAAATAAGGTACCAGACAACCACCAAAATCTGCTTTTACCTCCATTACATATATAGAGTTTTTGACAAACTAATTCTGGTTCAAGCTCAAACCATTCATTTATTACTCGCGATCCGTAGGCTAGGGTTCGCCTAATCGCCAATTTAGTACTTATGATCTTGCTATTATTCAAAGCTAACTCTTTTGAAAGTTTAATTGGGTCTAAGTAAACAAATCTAAAATCTGAGTCAATTTTTGACAGTGTAATTACAGAGATTATTTACTATGGAGTAGGTAATCAGGATAGAGGGTAGATCTCTGCTATGGCTATTAATCTTCATCGACTCGATCAAATTCAAGACTACGATGAGGCGATCTCTGCTTTAGAAGGATTTGTCGAAGAGTTAGTATTAGAATTTGTTGAATCTCCTGAAGGCAAAACCTATTTAAAAGCTCATCCCGAAATGGAAGAGTATGTAGGCAGTTGGATTGATAATCTACTCTATTTGGGTTATGCTTATGAGTCGGTAACTCTACCCCAAATGACGAAAGATAGTATTGAGGTAATTGTTACTAAAATATTTCCCAACAAGATTTCTTTGCTCGATCCAGAAGAAGCCAACACAACCATCCCAGAGTTAAGCGCATTTTGGCAGTTTCTCAAGCGTGAATATAAACATCCTCAAGCGCACAAAATTCTTAAATTTTTAAAGCAAGTTCAACCAAGGTTTAAGGGAATGATGAGCGATCCGCAAAACTTTGGTGTCGCCAAATCCTTTTTTATGACAGGGTTAGCAGAAGGGTTTGATATGACTACAGAAGAGGGAATACAGGAATTTCAACGGCAGCATAATCAAAAACTTAAGACATCAAACTCTAGTTCTCCATCATTGAATTTGAGTAGTTTATTAGATGGCTTAGATTTACTTGAAGATAACGAATTACCCATCGAATTTCACCAGCAAGAATTACAAAGCTTACTCAATGAAGTAGCAGCAGAAATAGCAGGGGAAGTATTCTCAGATTCTCCGATTGAAGGGACTTCAATCGAAGATTATCGCCGTCAGTTTCAAGCTGAAATGGCACAGAAACTTGTAGAAGAGTTACCAGAATTATCCGCAGAAGCGATCGCCGTTCTCAAGCAACAACAAATTACTGCAACTTCTCCAGGAACTATACTCTCAGATTTTCAAGCTCTATTAGATTTTATTGGCGACAAGGTGATTACCGTTAGTGGTAAGCGACATTTAATACCGATGAAGTCTCTAGCAGAATTTAATCAACAACTTTGTGAACCGATTAAAACTAACCTTAAACGCCCTCAACAAAAGTCTTATCCTTCGATCAACGGGTTATATTTACTCTTGAGAGCTTCAGGATTGGGTCAAATTGTCCAGCAAGGAAGCAAAATGGTGTTGATGCTCAACGATCAGCTACTTACCTCTTGGCACCAACTTAATCCTACAGAGCGTTATTTTAACTTACTCGAAGCATGGCTAATTTTAGCCCACGGAGAAATGTTAGGAGAGCGCAGTACCTTTTTAAATGAAGGTAATAAATGTCTGCAATATTGGGCGCAAATCCCCCCCAAAGGTCAAAAATTTCAAAATTATGAAGTTCAACAAAATCTGAGATATTATCCAGAATTTCATAATTTAGCTCTAATGAAACTATTTGGTCTAATTGAAGCTGATTATGGCAAACCCCAATCTGGCAAAGGTTGGCGAGTCAAAAGTGTTAAGAAAACAGCCTGGGGCGAAGCTTTGATGCAGACAGTATTTCGGGGTTTTGTTGCACAAGGAATGATGTGGGGAGAAGAAGATCGGACTGAGATGGAATTCGGTAAACTTCAACCGACTTTACAACCCTATTTTCCTGAATGGCAAAATGTTTTAGTGATGCCAAAAATTGAATCTGGTGCAGGAATTTATACCTTTAAAGTGACTTTGGGTAAAATTTGGCGACGTATTGCTATTTCTAGTGAAATGACTCTCTGGGATTTAAGTAGATTGATTTTACAAGCGGTTGATTTTGACTGCGATCATCTAGATATGTTTCAGTACAAAAATCAGTTTGGGCGCACTATTCAAGTTTCCCATCCCTACGCCGATGATTCTTTATTTACCGATGAAGTTAAGATTGGCGATTTACCTTTAGTAGTCGGCTCGTTAATGGAATATGTCTTTGACTTTGGTGATTGGTGGGAATTTCAGTTACAGCTCGAAGGAATTAATGCCGATGATTTACGTCCTGACTATGGCGAGATTATTGAAAGCAAAGGTAAAGCCCCCCAACAATATCCTGATTGGGATTAGATTAACTATGGCTAAATTATGACTAAATTACAATTCTTATCTAGATTCGTTTGCTTGACTTAAATATAGCTAGGATAATCAGTGATGCTTAAATAGGCTAATTCTGTGGAATCTAAAAATAATACTCCCATCGAACATCAAAATGTTCCCACTGCTCATCAAGGACTACATAGCTTCTTGTATAGTTCTGATGATGAACATAATGCGACTACTTCTTCCGTTACCCTAGATTCCGATGGAACAGCTGTAGTTGCAGTATCAGAATGGCAACTACAAACAGAAAAGACTAAAGTTGCAGGAGTTTATGCAGTTTTAGACAGCGATCGCATTTATCAGTATGTTGGCTATTCTAGGGATGTTTTGCGTTCTCTTAAAGGACACATTGCCCAAAACGGCTCACAAATCTGCTCTTTTATTCGAGTCAAAACTTTTAAATTTCCTAAGCGGCAGGTGATGGAAACATTAAAAGATGAATGGATAGCGGAATTAGATTATATTCCTTTGGGTAATACAGGGGAGCAAGGAACATGGGCGCGTACAATTGGCGAAGCAGCCAAAGCAGCTATGACAGATGTGGAACGAGAGGCTTATGAGGAGAAAAAACTCAAGCTACGTAAAGCAATGGCAGATACCACTCTGACTAATGAACTAGGAGTGCAAGACACACAAAGCGAAGCTGATATTAAACGTCGCCAAAAATTAGAAGCGGCAGTCAAAAATGACGATTGGAGTTCGATAATTGAATCTTAATTTAGTTAAATTAGTTAAATTTATTTCTATTTGATTGTTAGTTAGCGAATAATTCTTGTAAACCTACAAAACCAACAAAAAAGGTATAAATACCATAGGTAACAGGGTTTTTCTGGCGATAATTGGCATTGAAGGCGGCAATTAATCCCTCGATACTGTGAGCAATTAGAGCAATGTTTCCTATCCAAAAGACAGAGTTAAGATTAGTTGGCAGAGAATTATTTTGTAGATGCAGATAAATATTCCATAACTCTAACCCCAAAGCACCAGTAATCAAAATTGTAGAGCTTATTTTGATTAGAAGAAATATTTGCTGTTTCATTAATTTATAAAATTTATCAATAGAACGAATTTAATTTTATCTTGATCGTGACGATTTTAGAAAATCCAATTTTATTGCCTTTTTTAAGATTACTGGTGAGTATTTTTATTGGCAAAGATAATCTCAAGCTATATGATACCCTTGATTGGCAACAAGCAAGCGATCGCTTTATTCCCAATGATTATCAATATCCTGAATACTATAGCAGTAAAAATTTTCATGGGATTAAAGGCGGTTATCTAAATGCGATCGCTCCTGTAACCTATGATGCTGTAGCGCAGTTTGCTGCACCACCTAATGAAACAAAATTGCGACAGCAAGCGATCGCTACTATCCAAGGCAAACCCCAACATATTCTTGATTTGGGATGTGGTACTGGTAGTTCAACTTTAATGCTAAAGCAAACTTTTCCTCAAGCAGAAGTAATCGGCTTAGACCTATCGCCATATATGTTAACGATGGCGAAATATAAGGGAAAACAAGCTAATTTAAATATTACCTGGCAACAAGGATTAGCTGAAGCAACTAACTTTACTGATGAAAAATTCGATTTGATCTCCATTGCCTTCTTGTTTCACGAAACCCCTGTACAAATTTCTCAGGCAATTTTACAAGAATGTCAACGGTTACTTAAGCCTGGGGGACAAATAATTATCCTTGATGGTAATCAACTAAGGTTACGTCATACCAATTGGCTAATAAAATTATTTCGCGAACCATATTCTCAAGTTTATGCTGCCGAAAGTGTCGATGTTTGGCTAAAGTCTGCGGGATTTGACAAGACTCAAACTAAATACGTAGGTTGGATTTCTCAGTTATCTACTGGCTTTAAACCAATTATTTAACTGTATTTTTTATAGCTCTTAGCTTTTTTGTTACAAAGAAATTGTTTAGTTGTAAGAGGGTTTATGGCAAAACTAACATCAAATTTAGCATTACCGCCTCCTACTATGTTAGTGTTAGTATCGATCGCCTCAACTCAAATAGGTTCGGCATTTGCTAAAACTATAATTCAAGAATTAGGTTCAACAACCGCCGTACTTTTGCGTGTTGGCTTAGGAGCATTAGTCTTATTACTGTTACAAAGACCTCAACTAAAAGGCTATACCTATACTAACTATTTGCTTTTGATTTTGTTTGGTTTGGGCATGGCCGCAATGAATCTTAGTTTTTATGCGGCGATCGATCGCATTCCTTTAGGTATTGCCGTTACTTTAGAGTTTATTGGGCCTTTGGCGGTAGCTTGTGCTAATTCCCGTCAGCTTCTCGATTTGCTCTGGATATTTCTCGCTGGAGTAGGTATCTTTTTACTAGCTCCAGTAAAAGAATCGTCTCTCGATCCCTTGGGTGTAGCCTTAGCCTTGTTAGCCGCATTTTTCTGGGGAACTTATATTTTGCTTTCGGCGAAAATTGGCAAGGTTTTTGCCGAGATAAGTGGATTAGCACTAATGACCGCAGCATTGATAACAGGAACAGTAATGCTGTTACCTTTGAGTATCTTATCTGGAGGCTGGGCAAGACTAGAACCTAAATTTTTGGCAGCAGGATTAGGAGTAGCAATTCTTTCCTCGGTAATTCCTTACACTTTTGAGTTGGAAGCATTAAAGAAATTGCCCGTTCGCGTATTTGGAGTGCTGATGAGTTTGGAACCGGGAGTTGCCACGCTTTTGGGTTTTATTATTCTGAGAGAAAAAATAGAACCTCATCTAATCATTGCAGTTATACTGGTGACTATAGCCTCAGTTGGTACTTCCTTTTTTGACAAACGCCGCCACGTTGAATGAATTTAACCTTCTCCTAAAAAACAAAATCACTTCCAGAAATAGTCAACACTGAGACTTGTCATTGGGTCGGCAACCTCCGCAGCAGCGCGTTCAAAGTAGTTATATGAAATACAAAAAAGAATGCAACACATTTATTACGTAGGGGCGAACGGTGAGACAGTTGCGGTGGGCGGGTTCCCCGACATAAGCAAACTGTCGAACCC
>JASJDX010000301.1 GCA_030064975.1 Pleurocapsa sp. MO_192.B19 | reverse complement strand
GATGTGATCCACCCAATACTATGCCCCATGACAAAGTTAGGCTTAATCCCCCAAGATATCCATAGTTGGGCTAGGGCATATTCAACTGTGAAGATAGCAGGCTGAGTATATTGCGTTTGATTAATCAGGGTTGTTTGGTTTTCCAGATCAGATTTGAAATTATAGAGATGCCATGAACTATCGTTCACAACCCAGGGATGAAAATAGAATAATTAATGAATTTACTTTGTTCTAGCTTCTATTTTCAAGCTAGAATTTCTAATAGAGACCGATCTAAATATTTTTCGAGGATTTCAGCACAGTAATCGATTGTTTCTTTAAATACTGGTTGGGTTTGATAGAGTTGCTTACCCATGCCTGGGTATTGTGAACCTTGTCCTGTAAACAGAAAAGCGATCTGTGGGTTAGAGCGCTCAGCAACAATATCTGATTTTAATCCTACTATGTCTTTTCCAGAGAGATACGCCATTAATTGTTGCTGTAGCTGTTGTAGAGATTGAGTAACGCAGGTAAGACGATGATTAAAGTGATTACGTTTATTATTAGCAGTAAAACAAAGCTTAGCTAAATCTAAGTGATTACAGTGATTATTATTAATTAAATTTAAATATTTCTGGACTAATTCCTCTAATGAAGATTTATTTTTGGCAGACAAGGTAAGTAAATATTGAATATTTTCGTGATTATTTTCTTCAGATTCAATGGCAATTTCTGGAGTTGCTTCGCCCATGACTACATGGGCATTAGTACCACCAAAGCCAAAAGAATTAACTCCTGCAATGGCTGGTTTATCTGTTTGCCATGGGCTTAATTCAGTTGCTACCCGCAGATGTAATCCCTCAAAGTCAATCTCTGGGTTAGGGCAATGAAAGTGCAGACTAGGAGGAATTTGTTTATGCTTTAGTGCCAAAGCTACCTTAATTACTCCTGCTATCCCTGCGGCAGTTTCTCCGTGACCAATATTAGTTTTGACATATCCAAGCTGACAATAGTCTCCTGGCTGTCGATTTTTCCCTAAAACTGCCCCTAAAGCGATCGCTTCAATAGGATCGCCTACCTTTGTTCCTGTACCGTGTGCCTCAACATAATCTACCGCACTAGGATTAATTCCTGCCCGACGATAAGCCTCTCGTAAAACTTCTTTCTGGGCTTTAGGATTAGGTGCAGCCAGTCCATTACTGTAACCATCTTGATTAACTGCGCTGCTGTGAATTACGGCATAAATATCATCACCATCTGCTTGGGCTTCTGTCAGAGGTTTTAATAAAATTAAACCCGCCCCCTCACTCCTAACATAGCCGTTAGCATCTGCAGCAAAACTTTTACAGCGTCCATCAGGAGAGATAAAGCCACCTTTGGTAAAGCCCACCATAATCGTCGGCAACAGCAACATATTTACGCCTCCTGCCAAAGCCATCGTCGATTCACCAGACCAAATACTCTGACAAGCCAGATGCACTGCTACTAAAGAAGAAGAACAAGCCGTATCAATCGCCAGACTTGTTCCTTTCAAATCAAAGGCATAGGAGATACGATTAGCCGCAATACAATTACCTGTACCCGTTGTGGCGTAGGGTTCATTAACAGGCTGCTGCCACATCATAATCGAATAATCGTGAGTGCCAACCCCAATAAATACTCCTGTATTGCTGCCCCGCAAATCCTCAGGAATTTGTCCCCCATCTTCTAGGGTTTCCCACGCCACCTCTAACAAAAGACGCTGTTGCGGATCCATTGTCACCGCTTCTCTAGGGGCAATGCCAAAAAATTTAGCATCAAAATAATCAATATCATCTACAAACCCACCCCAGCGACTATGGGTTTTACCTGGTTTATTTGAGTCTGGATCGTAATATTGCTCAAGACTCCAGCGCGATGCTGGTACTTCAGAAATTGCATCTACCCCATCTCGAATTAGTTGCCAAAAAGCTTCGGGGTTTTTTGCGCCAGGAAAGCGGCAGCCAATGCCAATAATTGCAATAGGCTCTAGTTGCATAGCTGATAATGGTTGGATGAAACTCAATTGACTGTGGTGTAGAGTAACACAGTTTTTCGGCTTTCTACCATTGCTTTCTACCATTGTTTGAACATCTGGCGTTACTTATTCCATTTTCAACTCTGCTTAATCCTTAAACGAGAAGTATTGGAGTTATAGGAGTCGCCCCAATATTGGTATGTGAATTCTTTACTACTAAAAAACCTCCAATCCCCAGTAAGATGGACAGGGCAATTTTTTCAATACCTTCAGCATGGCATCTATCTCCAATTCTCGATCCTTAGCTTTCCTCGCGCTCAAAAATGTTTATCAAAAGAAAGCCTATACTGACATTGCACTCAACCGCGTCATTAAGTCTGTAGGTAAATCAGTTGAAATTAGCCAAACAGATCGGAGTTTTGCTTGTGAATTAGTTTATGGCATTGTGCGTCGTCAACGTACTTTGGATGCTTTAATCGATTTACTGGGAAAGAAAAAAGCAGCACAACAACCCCCAGACTTACGAATTATTCTGCACCTGGGTTTATATCAATTACGCTATTTAGATCGCATTCCTACTTCAGCGGCAGTTAATACTAGTGTGGAATTAGCAAAGGCAAATGGTATCCCTCGGCTTAGTGGTGTCGTAAATGGCTTGTTGCGAAGATATAGTCGTCAAGCTGAATCTGGTGATCCTTTACAACTACCAGATGATCCTATAACTAGGTTGGGAGTACAACACAGCTTTCCTAATTGGATTGTCGAAACTTGGTTAGAACAATTATCCATTGAGGAAGTAAATCGTCTACTGGCTTGGTTTAATCAATCTCCCAAAATTGATCTTAGGGTAAATATTCTAAAAACCACTGTTGCCGCAGTAGAAACCCTATTTAAATCAGCAGGAATCTCTGTCACTCGGATATCTGGCTTACCTCAAGGATTACGACTCGAAGGTGCTGGTGCAGTTACCGATTTACCTGGATATAAACAGGGGTGGTGGGTAATTCAAGACAGTAGCGCGCAGCTAGTGACGCATTTACTCGATCCACAGCCCGGAGAAACGATTATTGATGCTTGTGCAGCCCCAGGGGGGAAAACTACCCATATAGCCGAATTAATGAAAGATAAGGGTCAAATAATCGCTTGCGATCGCACTGCTAAACGGTTAAATAAAGTACGAGAAAACGCAGCACGGCTACAATTGCAATCTATCCAAATCGAAGTTGGAGATAGTCGCAACTTCGCTCAATTTGCTAGCATAGCCGATAAAGTACTATTAGATGCCCCCTGCTCAGGTTTGGGTACACTGCATAAACGCCCTGATATTCGTTGGCGACAAATATCTCAATCTATTAAGGAACTTTTTAGTCTCCAAAGGGAACTATTAGAACAAGCCGCCACTTGGGTTAAACCAAACGGTATTTTAGTTTATGCCACTTGTACTCTTAATCTTTTAGAAAATGAAAAAATAGTACAATCGTTTCTGGAAAACCACCCCAATTGGAGTATTCAATCTCCTACTGATGTGACTACAAAAAACTGGGTGAAACCAGAAGGCTGGATTAAAGTTTATCCCCATCGTCATGATATGGACGGATTTTTTATGGTGAGATTAGTACGAGATTAATCAGATGTGGAGATATAAAACTAAAACAAAAAAGATGAAACAGATTCTGAAAATTCTGATCGCTGCTGCCTGGATAGACGGTATTATTCAACCAGAAGAGCGCGCTTATTTACGTCGTGTGGCTCAAGATTTTCAGCTTGCCGATGATCCTGAAATTAAACCTTTGTTGTCGGAATTAAGACCAATTCAAGCTGTTGAATGTTACCAATGGCTTGAAGAATATTTTGGCAAAAATCCCTCGGCGGAAGATTATCAAGAATTGCTAGAGAAAATTAGTGGTTTAATTTACAGCGATGGTTATGTTGACGCCAGGGAAGCAAAGTTAATTGAAACTATTCAAAGTTGCGATCCTAGTAATCCAGATTGCCGTAACTCTATATTAGATAGAGTGCTGCGAAAAATCCAAAAATTGTACAAAGCAGCAATAGAACAACAAGTTTGAACATCGAGCTTGTTGGTTAAATTTGAGTTGAGATCGGCTTTGCTGGTACGCTCCGCGTAATCGCGATACAAGTTTCGAGATCCGCATTGATTTTAATTTCTTGAGGGTCAAAATCGTACTTTGGGTTTCTACGCCAACCTAGTTTCTCAGATATTCTGGCTAAAGCTTTTGTTGAAAAATATCTGCTATCGTATTCGTTTTTTTTACTTGAATTTGGTATCTAAAAGAGTGCAAACTTAAGTTTAAAAGTCAGTTTACTCCAATTGGTAGTTCAGTACCGTTAGAGACCCATTACACAAATAAAACTAAAATTTATGTGAGTATTTTTTTCCTTTTCTCTGTCTTGGTCAGCATTCCCTAGTTGAGTGAGCATTTTGAGGGCGTACCGTCAAGCGGCATCGAGATGATTTGTGGGTTTACGGCTTTGTGCTGTAAGGCGATCGAGGGGCATACCTCTTTCTTCTTTTCCCTTAACTTTACTAAATTTAAGGAGAATTGATGCAATTCGTTAGCGATCAACTTCATAGTCTGAGTAAATTTTTTTAGCTTAAATTAATTGGAATATATTCTAGATTAACTTATAGGGATTAGCTAAAAAGCAACTGCAATCATTTGATCTGTAGAATAGCTTTTAGCTAGCAGTAAATACTATATTTGCTATTAAATGTTAATTGACCAAAAAGTAGAATATAAGCTATTACAGACAAATAAAGAATCCCTTAACTGATAGCAATAAACAACAACTTAGAACCAACATGAGCAAGAAAAAGTTTAGCCTTAGACCTAAATCCCGTTCTCAGCACTCCCAACGTCAGGAGTTAGAAGTTGACCTTTTATTACTTTTGTTGTTGGCATCGGGCATTTTTACAGTTACCTATGCTGTAATTGGGATGGTGCCAGCTTTTAGACAGTCTTATATTGGTGTTTTGCTGTTTGAAAGAGGTTTTATTCAAGCTATAGTAGTTGCTTTGGCAGCATTAGTTTTGGCGACTACTATTTTAAAGTTTGTGAGTCTAAGGGGCGAACATCTAAAGTTAGGTAAAATTTGGATTGCCGATCATATCCCTCTAGATCAGCCTCATGCTCATGAGGTGATCTATTTTCAGGAAAGATTAATGAAAGACGGTAGCCTAATAGCATTACGCTGTGGACGTATTCTCAGGGCTTATATCAAAAGCGGCGATCGCACTGTAGCTAATGAATTTGCTCTAGATGACTCGTCATTTTATCTTAGTGCTTCAGAAGCTTCTTATTCTTTTCCACGGATCTTGGTTTGGGCGATACCTCTACTAGGCTTTATTGGCACAGTTGTAGGTATTAGTGGTGCAGTTAGTGGCTTTTCAGGATTCTTAGAAAATTCAGGTGATGTAGAACAGATTAAGGAAGGTATTAGTCAAGTTACAAGCAATTTAGGTTTGGCTTTTGACACTACTTTATTGGCATTATTTCTTAGTGTTGTGGTGATGATTCCTTTAGTATTAGTCGAACGCTATGAATCAAGGTTGCTACTGGGCATAGATGTCTTTATCAACGATAAACTATTACCCCGACTAAAAAAGAAAAATGAACAGCTAGATCCAGAAACGATTAATCAAGCTATAGAAGGAGCAATCAAAGAGCATTTCCCCAATCCCCAAGACTTAGTCCAACCAGCCCATAGTTATGCTGAACAAGCCGCCCATAGCTTATCTACAGGATTTTTAGCAGAAATAAGCAAAGTACAAGATGTTAGTTCTCAGGTAATCGCTCAAGTAAGCGCAGTAAGACAGGAGGCAAGTCGCGATCGCCAAGAGTTTTTAAACTTCTTTGCTCAGCAACAACAAATAAATCAACAACTAGTGGAGCAAATTCGCTCTATTGTGGACGAGATTAGAAGCAAAAATATAGCAGTTGCCGACGATCTCAACGCCCAAACTCAAGGAATTAGTCATCAGCTAGAAAAAGCAGCTCAAGTTTTGGAAAGTCGAGTTGGCTCTCTAGAAGTTGCTACCCAAAAAATGTCTGATTTTCAGCAGATACAGCAGGGTTTAGAACGGAGTTTTGCTTCCTTAGAAAAGACTGCTCAACTAGAAAATGTTTTGACTGGTGTCAAAGATAACCTCTCCCAACTTCAACCCATACTCCAACAACTTAATAAACCTCGTCGCATCACTATTGTAGAGCAGGATAACGGTAGGAATCTTTCATAAAAACATCAAAGCAATTTTTTCATGTCTAGGCGCAACATTTATCGTAAACAACAAACAGAGGTAGAACTATTTCCTTTCCTCTCTGTTTTAGCTTGTACTATTGGCACACTAATTTTACTGATTATCGTCTTAACTACCCAAGCTCTTGAACCACAAGAAGCTGTTGTTGTAGCAAAAACAGAAGAAGATAACAAAGGAGCTAATAAAAATAAAACTCCCCTTTATATTGAATGTCGTCAAGATGGATTTATATTGCATCCCAGCAAGGAATTTGCTCCTAGAGCCGATATATATGACGAAAAATCTTCCCTCAGAACAACGATCGCTAATTTGAAAGCCAAAAAAGATCGAGAATACCTAATTGTTATTTTGCGCCCAGATGGTTTAGAAATGTTCAATAAAATTCGGGAACTAGTAGAAAAAGAAGGGGTAGATATTGGCTACGAGCCTTTGGAATTTGGCTTAGAACTCAAGATAGAAAGTTAAGTATAAATAAAAAAGTTAAAAGTTAAATAATCAATGAGAAGTAGAGCTAGGCGAAGAAAAAATAATGTCAGCCAAAATTTAGATTCTTTTTTAGATATTTTGACTAATACCGTCGGTGTATTGATGTTTATTAGTCTTTTTGTCACCCTGATTGCCACGGGAAGTAGTCCTAAAACCAAGGTGACTATTCAAACTCCTTTATCTTCGCCAACTGAAAAAGAATCACTTTGGTTCGAGATTAAAAATAATAAAGTGAGCCATTTAAACTTACGTAAGGTAAGAGAAAAAGAACTGGAATTATCAGGAAATCTGCCTAATTGCAATAAGCCTACAAGTAATCTCAACTCCTCAGACTATCTCTCCAGTCAAAATGATTATCAGTCTTGTTTATTGAGTATTTTAGGTCGTCAAGGTAATTTTACAACTAGTACCAAAAACTACGAAGTTAAAGCGGTAGACAAAGGGGTATCTCTGGTATTTGAACCCTTATCAGAAGACATTGGAGAAACAAGCAATCAACTAGCAGCAAAGGATTCTGAATTCAAACAAGTTTTGTCTCAGTTTAATTCTAATAAAGACTATCTAGTATTTATTGTTAGACCAGATAGCTTTGAAGCTTTTCGGGCGGCGAGGAAACAAGCTTGGGCAGCAGGATATGAGGTAGGTTGGGAACCCCATCCTCAAAATTCACCGATTAGAATTCGGACAATACTTGGTTCTGAACTTCCAGGGGGCAAGTCCATCGGCGTACAGTAGTTTTTAAAAGGATGAGGGATAAAAAATCAAAATTACTATATATTATGATCGCCTTAGAACAACTTTTCTTATTTTAATTATTGCTAATTATGAAAGCATTTGCTGGTTTATTAAATTCTCTAATCTTAGCTACTTGGGTTATAGCGATCGCCATTTTTTCGATCCAAAATATTCAAGATGTATCAGTAAAGTTTCTTGTCTTTGAATCTATTACTGTACCTGTTGGAGTATTATTGGCTTTTTGTAGCGGTATTGGTATGATTTTGGGCTGGCTTATTGTCTTATTGTTTTCTAGAAAGAGAAAAAGCCGTCGTAGTTATTAAATATGGTTATTAAATAGTTATTAAATAATTTGATATTTTTCATCTAATATTTAAGCAATCTTTGATTTCTTGCACTAACCAAACTGCTTCGTCTTGTCTTAATGCACCTCCTAAATTGTAAAGGCGATCGC
>JASJDX010000300.1 GCA_030064975.1 Pleurocapsa sp. MO_192.B19 | reverse complement strand
ACTTTTGGTTCTACTGTTTCAATATGTTTTAGAGTCGCTTGGGCAATTTCTACTGCCGAACGTTCTTTGTTAACTAATTGCTGATGTAACTCTTTTACACTTCCTTGGTACATCAAATTACCTTTATTTAATATTTAATAGCTGTTAGGACTTAGTTGTTTTATCCTGTTCTGGTTACTCTTGGCAACTTTCGCTTAAGAGTGAACCACACTACACTCACTCTACTATTTTCTGGGATGGTCGGAGCAATTAACCCCAATGATAATTAATTCCTCGTTTCGCTATACATTTCTTAATCAATATTTGTAAACTAATTGAGGAGCTTGATTTTATACGACTGTTATTTAACTTATGAAGCGAATATCTAGTATCGAGAATTATTTATTAACTGGTCATATTTTAGCGATGGCTTTTGGCTTGGCGGGAATTATTTTGGTATTACCTAATCCTAGTTTTCAAGCCAAATTAGCTCAATTTGAATGGGGAACAACTATTTTTGGTTGGTCAATGGCTGGCGGTGGTGTAGCTTATATGCTTTTAGCAATGGCTGCTGTCGCTCTTTATGCTTATCGAACTTTGGGCTTATGGCATTGGCTAAGCTTCATGCTTCCTGCAATTAGTTTATCTTTGGCTAGCGAATTATTAGGTACTAGTACAGGCTTTCCTTTTGGTCACTATCGTTATCTAGGCGGTTTAGGTTACAAAATTTCGGGTTTAGTACCATTTACCATTCCTTTATCCTGGTTTTATTTAGGTTTTAGTGCTTATATTATTGCCCTAACAGGATTAAAAAGATTAGAGATTAAAAACTGGTTGCGTCAACTAGGTGCAATTATATGTGGTTCATTGTGTCTTACTTCCTGGGATTTTGTTCTCGATCCAGCCATGAGTCAAGCACCTATTGCTTTTTGGGTATGGGATCAACCAGGAGCATTTTTTGGAATGCCCTATCAAAACTTTGCAGGTTGGATGAGTACAGGAATTTTATTTATGACCATAGCTACTTTGTTGTGGACAATGAAACCTTTAACATTACCCAGTAATGATTTAAAACTCCCTTTAGCGATTTATTTAGCTAACTTTATTTTTGCCGCAATCTTGAGTTTGGCAGCAGGATTTTATATACCCGTTTTATTGGGAATTGTCTTAGGTATTTTGCCTCTGATGATTCTTTACTCGATGGCAGCCAATCAACCTATTACGTCTATTGAAACAAAAACATTGGTAACTACAAATTAAACCGCTTCGCGGTAAGCTTTTATCGGCTCTACCGAACCTGTAATGTAAAACTGTTAGAAATTAACCCTTGAAAGTCTTGCTATGCAAGACTTTGGTTTCTTGATAGTTTGATTCTGTATACTTTTTGCTCAAACCGTTTACAGAAAGGGTTTTTAACCAATTTCAACACTGTAAGTTCGGTAGAACCATTAAATCTAAACTACTTAATTAATAATCCCGAGACTAATTACCACTTGCGATCGCCATCTTCATCAGTTCGCGCTTGACGAATTACATCGGAAATTTCTTCAGCATCTTTAACGTGGTGTAGTGCTTTTTCTTCTCCGTTTTCATTTTCTACTGCAACATAGGTGGGTACTTCAACATGACCAGCAGGATCCCAACTATCTACTGCTACTTGTTCTTTTTTCTCTTCTAAAGATTTAGAATCATCAATTACATCACCTTTATTTGCTGTGCGATGTACTTTATCGTTTGTTTGGTTATCCATAATTATTTTGATTAAGTGTTCTTATTACTATTAACAACAATTGTTAAATAAATGTTATCTAACTGTTGATAGAAACTTTTCCCTAACTATTGATAGATTAGATTAGGATTTAGTAAAAACTAAAAACTAAAAACTAAAAACTAAGAATAATTCGATTACATTAAAAAAATAACGTTAGTTTGATATTCTGTTTTGTCTTGACCTTTATTATTATTGACAACTTTATCCGCTTCTATTTTCTGAGAAATAGCTTCAATTCGGTGCTCCCCTGTGGGATGAGTACGTAAAAATTCTGGTGTACCACCACCACCTTCTAATTTAGCCAGAAAGTTAGCAAAAGCCTCGGCAGGATAGCCAGATTGTTCTAATATTTCTAAACCTTTTCTGTCGGCTTCGTATTCAAAAGAACGACTTTGAGGTAAATCTAGTGCTACTTGATAAGCAATTTGTGCCAAAGCACTAGTATCGACTCCTGCGGTGGTGGCAATACCTTTGGCTGCTACTGCTTGTTTTAAACCCTTCACGCCATGCTTTTGATTAATATGAGCAATTTCATGGGCCACTACCGATGCTAACTGCGCTCTATTTTCAGCGGTTTTGAGCAAACCTGTGGTGACGTAGACAAATCCACCAGGAGTGGCAAAAGCATTAACCTCGTCACTAGCTACTACCTGAAAGTTAAACGGAATATCGCGACTGTTACTATTATTAATTAATTCTTGTCCCAGATTAGTAACATATCCTTGAATTTGAGAATTATTATATAGCTGATATTCATTTAATACCTGTTTATTAGTTTGTTTGCCGATCTCTACTTCTTGTTCATCAGAAATATTAGCTACTTGAATATATTCTGCTGCACCTTTAATGATGTCCAAGAAATCGATCGCAACTATTGTTGGTTCTCGATCTACTGAAAGTATTGTTTTCTGTTTAACAATGGATTTGGCAACAACAGGTAGGACACTCATGCCCATTAGCAATAAAACTAGAAAAGGCAAGCGCCATACTTTTTTAAAAAATTTACTGCTATTCATCTTAACTATATTGGCTTTAGAACATTGCAACTCTTTAGAGTTGATTTTAACAAGATTCAAGATTATTCAGCAAGATCATGTTTCATTAATCCTTTAATAATGTTATCTTTGACCATCAACAATTTAGAAGCTTCCAATAGTAGTTTTCTTGCTTCTTCTGGTTTCATGACTTGTATTGACTCTTCAAAAATTCGCATTTGAAATTTCTGTTCAAGGCTTAAATCTATATTAAGTTTAAAATTAGGAAAGTGTGCATCCATGGTTAAAAATCTCCAGCCAAAACAACAACAACTTTTTAACTTTTTGAATTAATCTAAGTTTTATTTTTCAAATTTAACTAGAAAAAACTCGCATATCTTCTACCAAAAGGCATAATAATTTTAAGTTTTTTTACAAAACAATTTTTTGGTTACGTGATGATGTATTGTACGACATTTTAGCTATGTATTTATAATCAGCAAAGTCTATCTTTAGATAGATAAACAATTTTAGGCTAATAAGTATCACATAATAAATAAATAATAAATTTTCAATAATAATCTTTATTCAATATGTTTTCTAATATTTTAAATGTGATTTACCTCTTTAGTCAGATGTTATCAAGTTATGATAATTGCTATTAATTGATTAATCGAACAAATCAAAATATTGAGGCAAACTTAATGTTATTCAATAAATTAAACAACTGGTTAAAATCTTCTGTCCGTTTACTATTGACAGCTTTTATCTGTGGTTTATTGTTTATCTCTAGTGCTTATCCTGCTCAAGCAGTAACAAGTAGCGCTACTGATAGCGAAGTTAGCCTAAACAAAGTCCAAAAGGAAACAGATGATGTAGCTAAATCTAATCCCAGAGGAATTAAAGAAACAACCAAAAAAGCTCAAGGAGGGCTAAATGCCGTACAGGGTGGTGCAGACAAAGATAAAATGGTCTCGCCTGAAGATACTAATGCAACTACAGTAAAAGAGAAAGCAGCTAGCTTCTTAGACAACTTAAAGTAACCAGACACCCCAGTTATACTAAACCCAATTCATAAAAACCATTTTTAAGGCTTAGGCAGTGACAGGGAGAGTTATTGAAGCCTTATTATATATGTGTGGGATATGTAAATAGGATTTAGTATTAAACAAAGACCAACTAACTAGCTAACAAAATCCTGATTATCCTCAATTCTTTGGAATAGGTATAGTCAGGAATTTCAACGTTTATTCTAAAAATATAAGTCATGTCTCAAACCAACCAACCAGATAATTTTATAGAAGAGGTAATTAATACAGTAAGTAATTTTACAGAAAGCATAACCGCTGAAATGCAAGAATTATTAGAAAAAACTACTGTTAATACAGGACAGACTTTAGATGGGATCGCGTCTAATCCAATTCTCAAATCGGCAGATAAAATTATCGGTTTAGACTGGATAATGACCTTTCTGGGTAAAGTAGACACTGCCGAAGTCCAAGCTACCGTAGACAAAGTGCGATCGCAATACCCTGATGAAACCCCCAATCAAATTGCCCACCG
This sequence comes from Pleurocapsa sp. MO_192.B19, assembly GCA_030064975.1. Classification (GTDB taxonomy): domain Bacteria; phylum Cyanobacteriota; class Cyanobacteriia; order Cyanobacteriales; family Xenococcaceae; genus Waterburya. The sequence goes on along the minus strand of JASJDX010000300.1, from coordinate 3,574 downwards.
TTTAATTGTACAAAAAGCTTTGTCTGGTGGACGTTTAGGATTACTGACTAATATTATCCCGCCTATCGCGGCCTTATTTTTAGGTGTGGAATTAATTGCTACTACCAAACTGCAAGCCGAAATGGTTTATGAGATTGCCGCAGCTTATGGTTTAGATTTGAATGAACCTACTAGAAGAGGGGAAGTTTTAGCTATCTTTGGTTTGTCTTTAGGTGCAGATGTGCTAAAAACAGGCTTGACAGTAGTGGAAATTATTCCTGGTATTGGTGCGGTAGTAGGTGCTTCTACTAATGCTGCCATGCTTTATGTTTTAGGACAAACCGCTTGTCGCTTTTATGAGGCAAAAGCCGATCAAATAGAAATTGCATCTATTCAGCAGCAAACAGATAAAGACTGGCAAATTGCTTTAGAGCAATCTAAGATAATGGATCGTATTTTGGCACATATGGTACAAGTCAGTTATCCAGAACAAGATTGGACAGAAATTTTACCCATAGTTAAAGGAATATCACCATCTTCAGTAAAAAATATTGCCATAAATCTTCAACAGTCACAAGACTTATCGGCACTACTAGATCGACTTTCACCTGAGTTTGCCCCCCTAACTTTGAGCAGATGCTACGATATTGCCAAGTCAACAGGTGAAATAAACTTAGCCGAACAAGAAGTTTTGAGCCAGATTGCGATTAAGTTTAATTTAGATATGTCTGCTCTGGACGACAATCAGTCTAGAATTAAAGTTTAATAAAAATACTTGATTGATAACTTTGATTTTCTATGGCGATCGCTGTAATTAAATCTTATCCTAAATGCACGAAATCATAAAAAAGACGGGTAATATCCCGTCTAAATAATATAGTTAATTTGCTCGAACAAAGATTTAGATTGCAGATAGAACTTCTTTTGCTGCTGCTAAAGTTTTATCAATGTCTTCGTCCGTATGAGCTAAAGAAGTAAATCCTGCCTCAAATTGCGAAGGAGCAAGATAAATACCTCTTTCTAACATACCACGATGGAAGCGTGCAAATTTCTTCATATCTGAACTTTTCGCATCATTATAGTTATGAACTTCTTGACCTGTAAAAAACATACCAAACATGGCACTAATACTACCGCCAGTAACTTCATGACCAGCTTCTTTGGCCACTTTTAACAAACCGTCCGATAGCTTCTTAGTAATGCGGTCTAACTGCTCGTAAGTACCTGGTTTTCTGAGTAATTCTAGAGTTTTAATTCCCGCAGTCATTGCCAGAGGATTACCAGAAAGAGTTCCCGCTTGATACATAGGGCCAGCTGGCGCAACCATAGACATAATATCAGCACGTCCACCATAAGCACCTACAGGTAAACCACCACCGATAACTTTACCCAAGGTAGTTAGATCGGGAGTTACGCCAAATTTTTCTTGTGCGCCACCGTAAGAGATCCGAAAACCAGTCATGACTTCGTCAAAAATTAGTAGTGCGCCATGCTCTCTAGTTATTTCCCGCAAACCTTCAAGAAAACCAGCTTCAGGAGTCACAAAGCCAGAATTACCCACTACAGGCTCAAGAATAACTCCAGCAATTTGATCTGGATTTTCGGCAAATAATTTTTTAACTGTTTCCAAGTCATTGTAGGGAGCAGTTAAAGTATTGTTGGTGGCAGATTTTGGTACTCCAGGAGAGTCGGGTAAGCCTAGAGTTGCTACTCCAGAACCAGCTTTGACCAGAAACATATCTGCGTGACCATGGTAACAGCCTTCAAACTTGATAATTTTGTCTCTACCAGTAAAAGCTCGCATCAAACGCAATACAGACATACAGGCTTCTGTTCCAGAGTTGACAAAGCGCACGATATCAATACTAGGAACAGCGTCAATGACCATTTCTGCCAAGACATTTTCTAAAGCACAGGGTGCGCCAAAACTAGTGCCTTGTTCTAGAGCTTCGTGGAGTGCTTTAATAACTGTAGGGTGAGCATGACCACAAATTGCAGGACCCCAAGTACCCACATAATCGATATATTGATTACCATCGACATCCCAAATATAAGCACCTTTAACATGATCGAATACAATAGGTTGACCGCCAACTGATTTAAAAGCTCTTACAGGTGAACTAACCCCACCAGGCATTAACTTCTGAGCAGCACTAAAAATTTCTTCTGATTTAGCTGTTTTAAAGGAAGTTGTAGAAACCAAATATTTTCTCCTTTAATTAAAAAATGAGTGTGTAAGTAAGTATCTTTAGTTCAAAGAACTGAGTTTTAGTAAAGACGTATAAGTCAATGACTTTTTATTATCCTACGGATAGTAGTTGATAAACGAGTCATAATATAAAGAATTTTAAATTAATTAAACCAATATCAATTAATATATAAATCTATGTATGGCGTTTCTCGTTTCAATAAAGTACAGTCAATACTATGTCAGTTGCTAGCTGCTAGTTGTCAGATATTTCTGTACCTTACCAATTTGAGAAAGGCTATATTAGACTTTAGCCAAAATATTCTGGTTCATTTCCAGGCTTCCATTTAATATTGCAGCCAATACTCGGTTTTTGCTCAAAATCAACCGCTTTTCCTTGTAGTACGGTATCGATCGCACGGCGCAGATCCTTACCTGTAACGGGAATATCAGTACTGGGACGACTGTCATCTAGTTGACCACGGTAGGCTAGTTTTTGATTAGCATCGAAAAGAAAAAAATCGGGAGTACAAGCAGCAGTATAAGCTTTGCTTACTTCTTGACTTTGATCGTAACAAAGAGGAAAATTAAAGTTTAATGCTTCTGCCATTTGCTTGAGTTTTTCAGGAGAATCATCAGGATAATTCACCACATCGTTAGCACTAATTGCCACGATCTTCAGAGGTTGCTGGCTGTAGTCTTGACCTATTTGGGCTAATTCTTGCTGGACGTGTTTGACAAAAGGACAATGCTGACAAATAAACATCAATAGTAAAGCTTTACTATCGGCAACACTAGCTAAAGAAATGTTTTCACCAGACACAACATCAGGTAGCTCAAATTCTGGTGCAACAGTGCCTAAGGGCAACATTGTCGAAGCAGTTTTTACCATAGTTAAACCTCAAGCTGATTAATAGATATTGCTAGAATTAATTTTAGCTGAACATTCACCCTATGACTGCCAGACACGGCGAAGGACAAGGTAATCCTTGACCTAAAATATGAAGCTCACAAAGTGCCTCAGCGACTCACCTCTCAAAAAGCTATTGATGACTGGTTTGAGCAAAAAACAAGAGGGCTGAACAACTTCCAGCGTGCCGTTATTCGTAAACGGTGGGCAACGATGGAAAAGCTTATGGTGACCTAATCTTCAAGTTTCCTGTTAATTAATCGCGGGTTTGTTGCCTACCATACATACCATTATCCGTCAAGCGAGCTGAGTGTCACAACTATAGTGACATTAGAACTTCATATGTTGATAATATTACAAGCGAAAATCTCAGTAATTTTATTTAACTATATAAATCAACTATTTTTCTCACTGTATCGAACAAATCTTTTGGTTCGTATTTTTCTCTCAACAGGAAACGGTTGACGCTATCGTGTGATACGTTTTCTAATATTTCT
>JASJDX010000299.1 GCA_030064975.1 Pleurocapsa sp. MO_192.B19 | reverse complement strand
CCGTCAATTGCTACCTTTAAGCAATCACCTTGGAGATAGGGAGTAGCAAGTATTGTGCCTAATGCTTGGAAGATAGTCGTCTCAGAATCAGGCTGCTGTTTTGGTTGCTCTTGAGGTAATGGTAATGGTTCGGTTAAGGTCTTCCCGTCCGACTCTAATGGTGTGAGTTGAGTAGTAGATTCAGAGACAGGAGTTGTAGCCAGTATTGTAGGTGTTGAGGCTTCATTTGTAGTTTCTTTAGTCGTAGCTTTTTGAAGCTTCTTAGTAGTTTTAGCCTTGGTTTTAGTTTTGGTTTTTTGATTAGTTTTGGTTTTAGCTTTTTTTTCTGTTTCAGGAGTAGTTTGGGGGGCAATGGTTTCAGTGGATTGAACGAACTGGCTTCGTGCCTTATCTAATAAGGCTTGGTACATTTTACGTTGTCTGGAGCTTGTTGCTGAATTAAGAAGCTGCTCTATCTTTTGGATGTCAAGTTCGTAAACGCTCATCTTGGTTCTGTGAATTGACTGAAATTAAGTGTTAATCATTTTAGCTACAGTTTGGCTTAATTTCGGGAATTCTTTCCCCTGAATTATTAGTTCGATAGGCAGTTAGAATTATTTCTCCCGACTCGGTTACTTTAATTCCTCTGGCTGGTTGAATTTTTCCCTGACTAGTTTCTATTGGTTCAGGGATGGCTGATGTCGGATTGGTTTCGCCATTAATTGAGACATTTTGAGAATCTAGAGGTAAACCTGGTTCTGCTGGAATACCACCTTTTCCTGTAATATTTAGTCCATTTTGGGCTGCTATTTCACGATTAGCTTGACAAGCTTGTGTGGTAGTTTCTCCAGGTTCAATTACGTTGCGTGGTAATTCTGTCGCTCCCTGAACTGGATTTATATCTGGAGTATTAATAGTTACGCTACCATCCAAGCTAAATTCGGAACTAGCGTTGATATCGTTAGTTGAATCACTAGGAGTACGTTCTTGTATACCAAACAAAGACTCAGCATTGATGTCTATGTTACCGCCTTGTCCTCTTTCTGCATCTGCTAGAATATCGTTATTACCGTTGGGGAAAGCGATAATAAATCTAGAATCTATATTTAGATTACCGCCATTGGCATTATTTACTGCTTGAGCCGAGATTTCATTACCTCTACGTAAAATCAAATCTTCAGCTATTTGTAAGTTAACAATTCCACCAGTACCCGAAACTGTAGAACCAGAGATTGAGTTGTTGCGATCAAGGGTAAGATTGTCAGCAGTAATAGTTATATTTCCCGCATTTCCTTGACCTTGATTTGAAATAGTTAATCCCGCATCCTCTGTTAAAGATAAATTAGTTGTTTTGATATTTAAATTACCTCCATCTCCTTGTGCCTCTGTTCTCACTTGAGCAGTTATAACACTTTCATTTACCTCCACTAACTCGGAAGCACTAATAAAGATATCTCCTGCATCTCCTAAGCCGAAAGTGTTGCTATTAATCTCAGCATTGTTAGCTAAAGAAAGTTTTTTGCTAGTTATGCTGATGCTACCACCATTACCCGTTGCATTATCTCCTACCCCGCTTTCTATTTCACCACCATCCAAGAAGACAGTTTCAGAAGCATTGATAATTACATTGCCTCCATTACCTTGTCCATCAAAATTGCTACTAGTTAGTCGTGATCCATTGTTAACTTCCAAATTGGTAGCGTTAATTTCAATATTTCCTGTCTCGCCCCTACCGCCTAAGAATATTCCGCTGGAGATAAAGCTTTCACTATCTAAAGAGATAGTCTCAGTAGCATTTACGATTATATTGCCTGCATTTCCAATTCCAAAAGTAGGAGCTAATATTACTCCTGTATTGGTCAAAGAAAGGTTTTTAGTAGTGATGTTGATGCTACCACCATTACCTATAGCTTCTTCTAATAATACTTGGCTGAATGTTCCACTTCCTCCATCAAAGGAAACATTTTCGGTAGCATTAATTAACACGCTACCTGCATTTCCTTGCCCTTCAGTACTGCTGCTGATTCTAGTTCTATTAGCAAGAGAAAGATTTTTTGTAATAATGTTGACATTGCCGCTATTACCTATGGCATCAGCTTTGACATTGTTTTCAATTAGACTGGAATCTATTGCTGTTATTGCTTCTGTAGCATTGAGGGTAATATCTCCAGCTTGAGCCTCTGGCGTACCTAAACCAGAACTGATTCCTGCTAACAGATAAGTTTCATCTGAAAGCTCTATATTTCTGGCATTAATAGTAATCGAGCCTCCTCCTCCAGAACGTACATCAGCCTGAGCCAAATCGAATGAGACATCAGCTCGCGCTACATTATCAGGAAAACTTAGGCTACCATCTTCATTTATTTCAACGATTCCAGCTTCAGAAACCCCACCCAATTCAACTTTTCCACCTGGCACAGTAACAAATCCACTATCAAACTTAATATCACCACCTACAAAAGTCAAATCAGCTCCAGGCTGAAGCCGCAAACCAATAAAAACGAAATCAGTATTATCTGCAACAGAACGATTAACTATATCCCCTGGTTCATCCCGAAAACCCAAACCAATGGGAGCATTAACAGTCAAAATAGGAGGATTCTCTAAATCTGCTGCGCTAAATTCCCCATCCTCAAACAAAATACTACTGGCTGTACTGCCATAAAACGAACCGCCAATATCTAATCTGGCATTCTGCCCAAAAATAATGCCAGCAGGATTTATCAAGAACAAACTAGCACTGCCATTAGCCCGAATCGTACCGTCAATATCCGATATGCGACCACCAGTTACCCGACTGAAGATATTCGCAATACTATCAGCGTTGTTAAAAAAGGCTTGATTATCAGTAGGAACGGAAAAATCTTGGAAGCTATGGAAGAGATTGCCACCTCTGGTTTCCCCTCCCGTTATTTCCGCAACATTCCCGTTTTGATTAACTTGAGTATTAACCGTCCCATCGGAAGTAACTTGAGCTAATGCTGTATTACTAGTGGCGTAGAGATAGCCAAAAGTACACAGACCAATTTGCAACAGAGGAGAGAAAGTTTTCTGCACGGTAGTAGTATGATTGAGCCAAGATTTATCACTTCAAAAATACTACCACGCTCGATAGTTATTTTCGTCGGTTTTTAGATTATTTTCCTCAATCTCCTTCTGTTACTAATGACTGACGATTGCTCCCGCAAGTGCGCTCCGCGCAATCGCTTTGAACAACATGAGTAGAAATGTTTGCCAGTCGAGTATAAATTTCTAGATCAACTTTTCTTCTATCTGGCTTTGATTGATTAGCTTCTATATAACTAATTAAATCATTTATTTCTTCCTTGACAGTTTCTAGTTTTTGTTTAATTTGAGGGTAATCTAGATTCATTTTTGACGGACTTTATCTTTACTAATTAGAACTTCTAAAATCTTTCTGACTGATACTTTCTCCGCCTCCAACTTCTCCACTCTTGCCACTAACCGCTTGGGTATATAGCGAGACTTTTTAACAGTGCGATTGCGCTCCGCGCACTGCCGAAGGCGATCGCCTTCTTGCCATTCTTCATAGTGATACCAATATTGTTTGTATTCCTTACCATTGCGTTTGATAGGTTTACATTCGATATACCCAGTCCCATAACCCTTTTTTCGCTTTTTACTGGGGGTTACAGTTTTGCTCTTGCTTATTTCTAAATCTGACGATAAGTTATCACTATATTTATCAACAAAAGTGTCGGAACTTTTGCTAGGGTTTATATTTTTACCCCCCAGTAAAATTAAGATATCTGCAATGGGTTTCTTACGAGATTCTGCTTCACAAACCCTATCTAATAACTTTTTGGGGATATATAAGGAGCGTTTTTTACCGTCTTCGACCCAATGATAGTAAGCCTGTCGGTAGCTTTTGCCATTCCTGGTAACGGTGCGCCAATGAATCGAACCATTTCCTTCTCCTTTTCTACGTCGAGTTTTACTGGGGGTTGAGATTTTGCTAGGGTTTTTCTCGATCTGTCCTACACTTTTACTGAAATCAGGATAGACAAAGAGCTTTGAGACAAAAATCTCTTCACCGTCTACCTGGCCTAAATAGAAGGTTCGTGTCATATGGTGCAACTAGGTTAAGATTAGGTTAAAACTTGTGTTTTTCACCTCATTTTTGGCTCTGAAATATAAGAAATACAAATAAAATACTTTGCCTAGTTTGCACTCTTTTAGGCAATGTTTTTAGAATTGAATACGGAGTTATAATGCTTTGGAGCTAATACTTTGATATATCTCAACCTCCGTTTTAGGCAAAGTTTTTTTCAATATATGCGATAGAGAAATATATTTATGTAACTTATATTTCAGCGATTGGCTTTGCCAGTGCGCACCGCGCAATCGCTAAATTTTGAAAATAAGATCGCTGTATCGACTGCACAGCAAGGATTTCAGAGGTAGGCTGCACCATATCGCACGAACCTTCTATTTAGGCCTACCTCTACTAAAAAGCGATTGGCTCTGCCACTGCCCTTCGGGCAATCGCCCTTATCCTGTTTAATTACCCCTTTAACTTCGGGTTGCTTGGGCTGCTTGACCAGACAGGGAATAGAAATCTCTTTGCTAGGTGATGAACGTTCCCTCTTATGTTCTAGTAATTTTTCATCTCCCCTCAGTAATTGAGTTGAGGTAGAGGACTCGGCGAAGGGCGACGGCTGCTTGTGGTGGTGTAACTGTTCGTCCTGCGAGATATCTTGCTCTGATTCTGCCTGGGGTTTTACTTGGCTCGGTGTAGTCTGATTCTTCAAGTATTGTTCTGTTAGACCCTCGAACCAATTGGACGGAAAGCCCATCATCAGAGCGATCGCCTTCGTTCCTAACTGATAACCAGGAGCAATTAACCCGTTGTCTTTGAACCAACGATTGCCTTCGGCAGTGCGCGGAGCGCAATCGCACTTGGTTTGACCAGCAGGGCGCATTGTTGTAGAGGTCTGCCCACTCGTCAAGGTAGGAAATGACAAACAGTCTGAATCTTTGGTGTGACGCTCCAAGCTCTCGCGCCGAGATTGTTTCAACTTCAAAAGAATATCCTGCCAAACTAAGTCCCCCAAGAATAGCTCGAAGTCCTCGTCTGATAATTCCTTCAGGTTGTTCCATAATACAGAACTTGGGTTGAGCTTCGATAAGGCATCTAAATCCTTCTCGCCAAAGAGATGAAGCTGGGTGTTGTAGTCCCGTTCTGCTTCCTGCGTCCGAAGTGCCTGTACAGGGGAATCCCATTGTAATGAGGTCAAATTCTCCTGGGTTGGGTCGGTAGTCTCTGATATCTGAGTGAATTGGCACTCCTGGGAAGTGGTGTCTGAGGATGAGTTGTGCGTCGGGATTGATTTCCACAAGCTGAGTTGTCTGTATTCCCCCCAGTTGCAATGAAGCCAAGCTGAAGCCTCCAATTCCGCTGAACAAGTCCAAGTGTCTAAGCATTTAGTCTTTTTCTTGTCACTTTTTTGTAGTTTATTGGCTTCATTTTCAGGGTCATGGAGACTAGATCTATTATCAAAACTTTTCATATATTTCCCCTCTACCCTCCTTTAATAGCAAGTGCCAACGAATGATACTTCTCAACAAAAGCGACTTCAGGCAAGATTAAAGGTGCAATTAACCCCCAGATTTCGGCTTGGATATCAATACTAAAGTTGCTTAAATATTCTTGGAAGTCCTGCCACCCATGGGTTTTTAGTTCTTTGAGTATTTCTTTGGTAGCGGCTACTGGTTCAATCCTCATCCACGACCTGATTTTGGAATCATTGAGTAGGGTTTCAAGCTCTAAAAAACGGGTACTACTCCTATAGGATTCATATAGGGACAGTACCCATTTTTTGAACGCCATCATTCCCCCCAACCCAGAGATTAGCTTCTTGATATAGTCGCGACTTAAGCCCGTCAAAGCAGCTAATTGGTCACAAGTCAGTTTAGTTTTGCCTTGCCTAAAAATACTGGTAACGGCTTTGAGGATTTTGTATTGACTAAGCTGTTTGGGTGTTCCCGCGTCGGGGCAAAGTTCAAAAGCGTGGCGATTAACAATATTGATACCTAGTTTTTCCAGATAATCAATTTTATGTCCAGTACCCACGAGGTAAATTACAAACTGTTGCGATGGGTATAAATGCGCTCTTGGTCTACCGATAAGCTGAGTTACTTCTGCGTCAATTAAAGATTGATAGTAATCGTCAAACCCATCTCTGTTGCCGTACAAAGTTAGATATTCATCCTCAACCACACCCAGATTAATTTGAGGTTTACCGAAGGCGGCGATCGCACTTTGGGATTTAAAAGCATTAGAACCTCGGTTGTCGTTAAACCACCAGCCATCAAGTTTTAAGGCTTCTGCATATTTTTTAATCCCCAACAGAGGGATGTCTTGATGGACTGTTTCTAGATGGCTAATCAACGCTTCAATTCGTTTTTGAGAAGTTGGCGACCACTGATTACTGCTCATGCCCGACATTTCTACATTAACCACAGTTAAGTTAGATAAATCTGGTAATTCCTGTGAGATTTCGATAATTGAATTGGCTTCTATTCCCAATCTTTGTGCCAATATTCTTTTGTTACCAGTGGCATCGAGCATGATTACCTGCTGCATCGAGCGCAAGATTTCACCGTGTCGATAATCTTCTGTAGTTACTGTGAGTTGACGGCGGTTATTAATTCTGATTGCCCCTGGTGTTAAGCCAGCCCAAATCATTAATAAATCAACTAAAAAGTTACTAGCTAGGTTGTCAATATTTTCAAAGGTCATTTCCTGGGCTTCTTTTTGTAGATACCAATTAGCAGTAGCCATTGATGCCTTCCAATCTTTACCCCATCTTTTAACTCTTTCTGGAGAGACAGATAAATCCTGCCAACTAGGATGAGTTGAGGCGATTGCCTTAATTACTTTTTCTAAATCTTCGGGGGGGTTGGGCAACTTTTCAAGTATTTGTTGATTGTTTAAGCCGTAAAAATTGGCTAACTTTTCTTGACCCGATAGTAAAGGAATCAAGATTTCTCTTAATGGTTTAAGCAAGCTAAATAACTCAGGAAACTGTTCCAACTCAACCATCTTAGTCGAGAAGTCTTTGAGGGAGGTCGTGACTTTTTTAGTACCTCTAATTAATCTACTAGCTTCATCAACAATTGCTATGTCTTGGCTAAAATCAAAGTCTTCTGAGTTAGGTAAACTGTCGATACTAGCTCTGATTTGATTGTGACTTAAACCTTTTTTCCTAGAGAATCTAAAGCCATAGCCGTCACCTGTCCCGGCTGCACAAATAGCTACTTTGTCGCCATTTTTCCCGTCAACTTTCCATCTATTAAACTTACAGCTTTTACAGATTGGATTGAGAGAAGATTCATCTGAATCATCTTTTAAACTATCAATTGAATAGCCTTTATTTTGCAGTTTTAAGAACAAATGAGCGTTATGACATAAGCTCTTAATATCTGGGTTTTCATCGCCATCGCTAGCCCAATTTAGATGAGGTTTTCCCATCGGAGTTTTTCTTAACGAATCTTGATTCAATCCGTTATGTCTCACTGCCAAGTCATTAAAATTATTTTCTACTGTCTCAACGCTTGGGTTGCGATGATTTAAATCCAAAAACCACATTTTGCCCCCACTGTTGGCAAATTGCCCCATGTCGTGAGACTTACCAAGTCCCATGAAAGAGCGATCTAAGACAAACTGCCAACCGAGTGAGCGCAGTTTATTGATTACTTCGTGTCGCTGCATGCGCGAGAATTTGATTAATGGGGGTTGTTCCCCTTCGTAGTCACTTTTACAAGGTAGGGGTATTTTAGGGTCGTATTTGATGGTTTTGGGTAGGGTGACAGATATATTTTTGTCGCAATATTTACCAAATCCTTTTTTGAAGTGTTTACCTAGTCCC
>JASJDX010000298.1 GCA_030064975.1 Pleurocapsa sp. MO_192.B19 | reverse complement strand
TGGGTTTAGGTTGTGGGCTTCAAATTCTTTGGCACAAAAAGTACGACTAAAAAAACCTCGATGATCTTGTCTTGGTTCTAAAGCAACAATAAAAGCACCTTGGAGTTTTGTTTCTCTAAATTCCATAATTTTTTACCTACTAAACATTAAATTTTTGACTGTGCGAATCGACGAACAGCGCGAACTAAATCTTCTGAAGTGCCAATATCTAAATATTCTCCACTAGCAAAAACCTCTGCTTGTACTTGTAAACCTGAGTTTATTGCTGCTTGAATTACATCTCCTATCGGCAATTCTTGTTCCTTAGTGGGATAGTTGCCAGCCTGATTTTGCTGTCTACTGGCTTCAATAGTTATTAAATATTCATGGAGGAAAGAGGTAAAAACGGGTGTCCAAACCGCAACGCCCCACATATATTTCAAATCCGTTTGCTTTGGTTTTTCTTTGATTAGAAGAACGCGACCCTCCTGGTCAAAATCAACCATACCTGCTTTGTGAGGTTGGTCAGTCGGAAATAACCCTAAGACTACATCAGCTTCACTAGCAGCTAGTCGAGCCAATAACTTGCTAAAAACATCATCAGGCCAGAAGATAATATCGGGAAAGCCTAGAGCGACTATCGCTTTTTGTACAAAGAGATAAGCTTGATCTAGGGTATAGGGAACACCATAGGGCAAGTTCATCATCAGGTAACCTAGCTTAATATCGCTCATTGCTCCATCACCTAGATATTGAGGGATATCCCATTTACCCTCTCGCAAGATGATGTAAGCCTTATTAATGCCTGCAAGATGCATTTTTTCTAGGAGATAATGACAGACAACTTTGGGGCGAAGGTTATGATTTTCGTCACAATAACGAAACCCAATTGGGTACAGTTCTTTGCTTAAAGGTAAAGGAGCAATTCGCCTTGCCTGTCCTGCTGCTGGTAATAGCCCAATCACTTCCAGCTCTCGATTCTGATTTTTCAGCATAAACTAGCGTTAAATGCAGTTTGCCGCTCAGAAATAGGCTCATCAAAAGTATATCCAAAGGTAGCTAATTCTTTAGCTAGCTCTCGCTCAACAATAGATCGGGCTTCTGGGGAATATTGTGCTTGATATGATTTTTTACCAGGGGTTTTATTAGTATGAGGTATCGGGATGTATTCGTCTACCCCTACCTGGCTTAAAATTTGGTTAAAATCCTCCTCTAAATATTCATAACGAATCACTCGATCGACACCATCGATTAGCGGATAGGCAATATTCATCTTCAAAGAACTCTTGGTAAGCAAAAGCGGTTGTTTTTTAAACCAACGTTTGAACCCAAATTTTGCCCGTCTATCGAGACGTTGGGGAATCAAGATTTTTCTGGATAACCATTTTTCAAAACCTTCTTCACGTGCTAGCTGAATTTGATGTTGAACATTCTTAACATATCTTTGGCGATGGGCTGACCCTACTCTATTGGCAGGACAATTGGGATCGTCACTTTGGATCATTTGTTCCCACCAAGAGCTTGCGTATCTTTGGTAGGCACTAGCAAAGCGATCGAAGGGATTGCGCACAGTGCCAAATGTTAGATAGGATTTTAATTCTTTTTGGTCAATAAGATTAAATCCAACCAACTGCTTAAGGGTATTGTGCTTTTCCCCTACTAACTTATATTTTCCTGCCAGCATAATATCTTTTCCCGGCAGCTTTTCTCCCCCAAGCTTTTCGATCAATACTTCACTAATCGATGAACAACCTGTAGCTGGTACTTGGATAAATAGAAGTTTGTAGTCGCGACAAATAATAGCCATTTTTGACCTCTTAATCAAGAATTAATTTGGGCAATTTTTCAGTTGTATTTCAGTTGTATTTCAGTCGTTTCGATAGCTCCTAGACAGACAAGAGGCTTAATGCGCCAATAAATGCTGTAAATGCACCACTTGTTTTAATCTGCCATTTTCTGAAGGGTAATCTTTTGCCTAAGCGCAAAGAGCCTAAAAGGAAATAACTCAATAAAGCAACTACCGAAGCAGCTAGATATTTTCGTTCAGGAGAGTTAGTCACAAAATGATACAAAATGGTCAGAAAATTGTAGTCAGGTTTAGGCACTACCATAGTTTGCCAAGTATCACCGCCATCTGTTGATTTATATAGTTCAGCTCCAGATGAACTAAAAATAGTTTGGTCGACAGAGTATGCAGGCGAAAACTTAATTGGGCCAGTCAGATAATCACCAATCTGAGTAAATGTTGTGCCCCCATCCACAGTCCTAAATAAACCTTCCCCTCTGACACTAATCAGGAAGGTGCGATCGCTTTGGTAATTGGGAGATATGGCAATAGTTTCTATATAACTCTCACCACCATAAGCAGTACCTGACAATTTGCGCCAATTTGTACCGCCATCTTGGGTGACAAACAAACCCTCGGCAGTGCCGGCAAAAACAGTTCGATCTTCTTGGTAGTTGGGAGAAATCTCTAACTTGGCATAGTCGTCCTTGGCAATCAGACCGTTGTTTATAGGTTGCCAGGTTGAACCGCCATCTACCGACTTATAGACACCACCAGCAAAATTACCCATATAAAGGGTTTGGTCAGCAGCAAAATTGGGCGATATTACTAGAGAAGGGATGAAGGCAGCCTGCGCTCCAATCTCCCCCGCAACCGAAAAGTTTTTGCCTCCGTCAGTGGATTTAAGAATTTTACCTGGTAGGGTTACTAAGTAAATAGTGCGATCAGCTTTGCTGCCAGGCTTCGCCTGATCGTTAGCAAAATTCGGCGAAACAACCATGTAGCTGTCGCGTCTTAAGGGTTTGGGAACCCAGAACTTGTGCCAGTGCTTGCCTCGATTGGTAGTTTTGAACAAACAACCCCACGAACTAGCAAGTATGGTGTTATCGGAACTGTAGTTGGGGGAAAAAAACAAGTTTCCTGTTTGAGTGATCAGATTTTGTTTGAGCATACGGTCTAACCCTAAGCCATGATTAATCGGAGTCCAGGTAGCTCCTCGATCGTGACTAATGTAAACACCCTGGTACAGTGTAGCAATGGCAACTGTAGAATCATTCTGATAATTTGGTGATATTGCTATGTTTCTCAGACTTGTTGCTCCTTTACCTATGTTTACATCCCGCCAACTAAGTCCCCCATTGGTTGATTTAAATACTCCATCGAAACCAGCTAGGAAAACGGTTTGGTCTTGGCTATAGGTCTGGGAAATACTCAAGTCGCTGAAATGAGGACTTTTGTACAGAGTGGTATCTGCTTGGGAGTGTTTCTTAAGACCTCTACTCTGCTTTTTCCAGCTCTTACCACCATCCGTTGAGCGAAAAACTCCCTCATGCCAGGTAGAAGCCAAGATAGTGGAATCACTTTCATAGTTAGGGGAGATTGCCAAAGACATAATTAAGCGATCGCCGATGCCGTCATTTACTGGCGCAAAAGAAACTCCGCCGTCAACTGTTTCCCAGATTCCCTCTTTTTCCGTTCCCACCCAAACAGTTTGATCGCTTTGATAGTTAGGAGAAATTGCTACAGCTTGAATCGCTCCACTATTTTTCAGAGTAACCAGTTGCTTCCAGCTTTCACCTCGATCGCCAGAAAAGTAGAGAGTTCCTTGATTGTCGCCCACAATTATTTGGTCGTTCTGTTTCGGGTCAAAGGCGATCGCCTTAATTTTATTCTCCCCTGGCATAACTTGCGTCCAACTTGTCCCACCATTTTCGGTTTTATAGAGTCCTGATTCAGTCCCAGCAGCGAAAACTACCTCAGCCGAATCAGGAGCGATCGCCACCAGGTCAATACTTAATGTTTCTAGTCCCTGGTTTACTTTGACCCAAGATGCTCCTTCATCTTGTGACTTATAGATTCCATCTCCCAAGGTTGAGAGAAATAGAGTTTCCTTAGATTGAGATGAGACAGCTAGAGAAAATAACTTATGTTGATTATCTAGACCCTTTTCGATTCTTGTCCAGCTATCACCTCCATCTTCTGACTTGAATAAATTTCCCCAGATAGGCAGGTAACTGTCGAGAAGATAATATGCTGTCTGATCTTGGTCATAATTGGGAGAAAGTTCTACTTCAATGACCACATCGTGTGGACCATGGGCTAATGCAGCATCTACGTCAAAGAAGCAGAAAGTTAACATCGACAGTAAACAAATGCAAATGCCTTTAACCGCACCTAAGACCTTAAAATCATAACATTTCATAGGTTTTACTTTCCTGTCAGTTATTTTTTTAACTAGCCACTTTTCTAAAAATTGGACAATACAATTAGACAGACAAAAGTATTAATACGACAACAAATGCTGCAAATGCAGTGCCTGCCTTAATCTGCATTCTTTTCAAGGGCATTTTTTTTTCTAAGCGTAAGCGTCCCAAAACTAAATAACTAGATAAAGCTGCTATTGCAGCCGTTAAAAATCTATAAATGGGAGATACACTCAAGCGGAAATAATAATAAGTCATAAGCTTAATCAGACTTGTTTGTTGAGGTGTGGGTATTGATACATTTGCCCAAGTATTACCACCATCTGTTGATTTAAATAGTTTTGTTTCAGATACTCCATAAATGGTTCGATCGAGAGAGTATGACGGTGAAAATTTAATTGCCATAGTTGGTGGCCAAAAACCGTACATATTTGCCAAAGAATGGTTACTATTGAGCAGATCATTACCAACCTGAGTAAAAGTTGTTCCTCCATCAACAGTTTTAAATAATCCTCTTCCTCTAACGTTCATGATCAGAGTCTGATCGCTCTGGTAATTGGGAGATATAGCCACAGCTTCTACATAACCATCCTCACTAGCAGTAGTACCTGTTAATTTGTCCCAACTTTCTCCGCCATCTCTGGTGACAAAAAGACCTGCGGTTGTACCAGCAAAAACCGTTTGATCTATTTTGTAATTAGGTGAAATAGCTAACTTGCTCTCTTGCTGCATCGAGGGAATACCATTGCCCGCAGGTTGCCAGGTTTTACCTCCATCCACTGTTTTGTAGACACCATCTTTAACTCCTGCATATAAAGTTTTATCCGCAGCAAAATTGGGAGAAATAGCTAAATATACTACTGGTTGACTGTTTACATTTCCTACCACCGAGAAATTGAGACCTCCATCAGTAGATTTAAGAATAGAACCTTTCCCAGTACCTTGCATCGAGCCTAAATAAATACTGCCGTCAGAGGCGAAGTTAGGCGAAATAGCAATGGAGTATTTAGTGGGTCTATTTAATGAGCTTGGTTCATTAAATAGTGGAATTTTCTGCCAATGCTGACCTCTATCTGTAGACTTTAAAAAATGCGTCCATGAAGGTGAAAATATGGTTTTGTCTTCACGATAATTGGGAGAAAAAACGATATCGAATAAACGGGCGATGAAATTATCTTGGAGAATCCTTTTGGGAATGCGTTTGAGAAAATTGTCTCTTTCTAAACCTTTGTTGATAGTTGTCCATGTAACTCCTTGGTCATGGCTGATATAAGCTCCCCCTAAATAAGTGGTGAAGGCAACAGTAGAGTCATTTTGATAATCTGGTGATAACCCCAAACCGACGATAATATTTGATGATAAAGTGTTGACTTCTCGCCAAACACGTCCACCATCTGTTGATTTGAATAACCCATCGAAACCAGCGACGAAAACGGTTCGATCCTGGTTATAAGTTTGGGAAATTCTCAAGTCGCTGAAATGAGGTCGGTTAAAATTAGGTAGGTCGGCTTGACCATCTTCAGTAAGACCTTTACTAGATTTTTTCCAGCTTTTGCCACCATCATTGGAGCGAAAAACTCCTTCATGCCAGGTAGAAGCTAGGATAGTCCCATCTTTTTGATAGTTAGGGGATATTGCTAAAGACATAATTGCTCGATCGCTGATGCCGTTATTTGCTTGGGCGAAAGAGACACCGCCGTCAACTGTTTTAAATATCCCCCCTTGTTCCGTTCCCACCCAAAAAGTCCGATCCCCAGCAAAATTGGGGGAAATTGCCACAGTTTTGATCCCACCACTATTTTCTAGGGTAGCAAGCCGTTGCCAGGTTTGACCTCGATCGCCAGAAAAGAAGAGATTACCTTGGTTGTCGCCAATTGTAATCTTGTCTTGTTGAGCGGAGTCAAAAGCTACAGCAGTAATTTTCTCCTCCTCTGTCATAACTGGCGACCAACTTGTCCCCCCATTTTCAGTCTTATAGAGTCCTGATTCAGTCCCAGCAGCGAACACTACATCAGGCGAATCAGGAGCGATCGCAACTAGGTCAATACTCAAAGTTTCCAGTCCTTGGTTGACTTGGCTCCAGGAATCTCCCTCGTTCTCCGATTTATAAATTCCATCGCCTAAAGTAGCTAAAAAGAGGATTTTTTGAGATTGAGCAGAAATATCTAAAGCAGATAATTCATGTTGATGGTCTAAACCGTTTACTATTGTTTGCCAACTATCTCCCCCATCTTTTGACTTGAATAAATTCCCTCGCACATTAATAAATAGAGTTTGATCTTGCTGATAGTTGGGAGATACTTCTACGGCAAAAATATCATCATGGGGATAATGGGCTAAAGCAGCTTTTACATCCAAAGTAAAAAATGCCAAAGTTAAAAGTAAACCTAAAATGGTAACTTTTAATCGATTTAATTTTGGCGAAACCATATGATTAACTAATTTTTACTCACTACTCCTGTACGGGCGAACGGTGAGGCAGCGCGGTCTTGTTGGTTTCCAACAAAGAGCGACTGCTGAACCCGAAGGGCTGTTCGCCCCTACCCTACTCATTACTTACCGTCCCAGCACCAACACCCAATCTCCCTTCCCTGGAGTAGTAAAGTTTACTTGAGTGCCTTTTGTCACCGCACTTTGATTACTCAACTCCTTTGTCCTGGGGTTGAACCACATTACCGATACCGACTCAGCACTCAGTGGGGAAAGATCCAGAGCAAAGTCACTAGTACCTGCGGTATACACCAAGGCGTAACTGCCGTCATTAGCACTAGTTGCTTGAATGTGTTGGTCATAATGGTCGCTTTGCCCGCTAACAATCATTGATTGAGTTGGTCTTAGCTTGAGGAAGTCACTGCCGAGGGCGTGCAGCAGTTGGCCAAGGTAACCAATGTGTGTTGCCCCCTCAAATTGGAGTGCTTGGTTGAAATTAGACGTTGCGTCCCATACTCCTGAACCTCCATAGGAATGCCCAAAACCGCCAGCAAAGATAGTGAAATAGGCACGGCGACGAACATTATATGGTGTGGCAGGTGTACCTTCTCTTAAGCTGTTATTTTCATACCAAGCTTCAGCATCAAAAGTAGGTTTAGTTGGGGATTGCCCATAGTCGTAGGCGATCGCCTCCCAAACAGTCCAATTACGACTATCCTTACGGGGAAGATCGTTTGGACAGCACCACTGACTGGTTTGCCAGTTTTTAAAATCTATTAGATTGTGCATATTTGAGAGAGAAGTACCACGCTGGTAGTCGGCATGAAGGGTCAAGAGCTTATTTCCCGTATCACCATCATGAATTCCCTGAACCAGTGACTTCAACTTATGAGGAGCAAGCTCTTGTTTTCGACTATGACTGCCAGACTCACCAGCACCAAGCCAGATAATATTGTCGTCATCTTTATAACGATCTCCAATAAACTTGCCAAATTTATAGAGTGCGTCTGCATCAAAGTCTCTCACAACATACCACCATCCTGTGGCTATTGCGATATACATACCTCGCTTTTTCGCCTCTTTTACTAGGTGATCCATTTCCTGAAAATGGCTCTCAATCGGCTGTAAATTACCACTG
>JASJDX010000297.1 GCA_030064975.1 Pleurocapsa sp. MO_192.B19 | reverse complement strand
GATGCTGTTAAACTAGGGGTAGCTAGAGCCTTGTGTAAGCAAGACCCCAACAATCGCCAACCTTTAAAAACAGAAGGATTCTTGACTCGCGATCCTCGTTGTAAAGAACGGAAAAAATACGGTCTGAAAAAAGCACGTAAAGCTCCTCAGTTCTCTAAACGATAATCATCAACGAGATCAATTTAAAGTAGTAAATAATTGTTTGAGGTCAAAAATATGCCTAAACCTGATATACACCCCACCTGGTATCCAGATGCTAAAGTTATTTGCAATGGTCAGGTCGTCATGACTGTTGGTTCAACCCAACCTGAAATTAATGTTGATGTTTGGTCTGGTAATCACCCTTTTTATACTGGCACGCAAAAAATCATTGATACAGAAGGACGAGTCGATCGCTTTTTACGCAAATACGGTATGCTCGACTCTAGTAACGATTCTGGATCTGACGCAGAAAAATAGCCATTTAAGACAAATTATCAGCCCAGTAGTTAGCTTTTATTGACTGCTGGGTTTGTTATATTTTGCTGAATTTCTCTTATCTCTCAATAAACCATGTTGTGTATTTACAGGAGACTACCCAATGGCAGAATCATATTTACTAGATAAACTAAAGTCGGTAGAACAAACTTTTCAAGAACTTACTCATCGTTTAGCCGATCCCGATATTGCGACTAATCCTGATGAATTGCAAAAAATAGCTAAAGCTCGTTCGTCTTTAGAAGAAACTGTCATAACTTATCAGCAATGGCAACAAGCAACAGAAGAATTAGCAGAAGCAACAGAAATTCTCAAGGAAGCTGACGATCCTGAGATGAAAGAAATGGCTAGTCTAGAAGTCAGCGAACTAGAAGAGCAAATCGAGAAGTTAGAAAAGAGACTTAAAATTCTCTTATTACCTAGAGATCCTAATGATGACAAAAACATCATGTTGGAAATCCGCGCAGGTACAGGGGGAGATGAAGCGAGTATTTGGGCTGGGGATTTAGTTCGGATGTACTCTCGCTATGCTGAAAGTCAAAACTGGAAAGTATTTCTTCTCAGTGAATCAGCAGCAGATATGGGGGGATTTAAAGAAGCTATTCTCGAAGTTACAGGGGACTCTGTATACAGTAAGCTTAAGTTTGAAGCAGGAGTACATCGGGTACAGCGAGTACCTCAAACTGAAGCAGGAGGAAGAGTTCATACGTCTACAGCTACCGTAGCGGTAATGCCAGAAGTAGATGATGTTGAAGTACAAATAGACCCAAAAGATATTGAGCTAAAAACAGCTCGTTCTGGAGGTGCTGGTGGACAAAACGTCAACAAGGTAGAAACCGCTGTCGATTTAATTCACAAACCAACGGGAATTAGAATCTTTTGTACGGAAGAGCGATCGCAACTGCAAAACCGCGAACGAGCAATGCAAATTCTTCGGGCAAAACTATATGATATTAAGCTAGCAGAGCAACAGAAAGAGGTTCGAGGCTTAAGGCAATCCCAGGTAGGAACAGGAGCACGTTCTGAAAAAATCCGTACCTATAATTACAAAGATAATCGCATTACCGATCATCGCTTGGGACAAAACTTTCCCTTGGCTAACTCTTTAGAAGGAGATATTGAAGTAATGATTCAGTCTTGTATTTCTCAAGATCAGCAAGAAAGATTAGAAGAATTAGCTAATTCTCCCGATACAGCAGAGGCTCTAAATTAGAAAGAATCAATTTTGATGTTGACCAGCTTATGAGCGGTATCAGCAATCGCAATGCAGCAAAAGACAGTCAAAAAATCCTGTTTCGGGTTATGGTTTGGACTTAGTATCATAATATGTCTTTACTATGGTTTGATTTCGGCTCATTATGGCTTAAGTCAAGATTATGTGGTTCAGGATGATGCTAGGCAACACGTTGTTTGGTTACAAAGATTTATCGATCCGCAGCTTTTCCCTCATGACTTGATTGCCGATTATTTCACTAGCCTTGCTCCATGGGGTTACAAAGCTTTTTATTGGTTGGCGGCAAAAATAGGTATTGAGCCAATATTCTTCGCCAAAATATTACCAATTTTTTTGGGCTTAATTACGACGATTTATACTTATTTATTTTCTTTACAGATATTGCCTTTGCCAAGTACTGCTTTTTTAAGTAGCTTGTTTCTTAATCAACTAATTTGGCTTAACGATGATTTGATAACTGCTACCCCTAGGGCTTTTTTATATCCTTTATTTGCTGCTTGGCTGTATTATTTAAGTCGCAGTAATTTGATTTTATGCTTAATATTAATGGCATTACAGGGATTATTTTATCCACAGTTATTATTAGTTGAAGTAGCTTTCTTAACTATTAGACTATTACGCTGGAAAAAGTTGGGTTTTTCTCAAGATAAACAAGCTTATCTTTGGTGGATATTAGGATTGATTGTAACTGTAGTTGTTCTCTATCCTTTAACACAAAAGCCTCCTGAATTAGCAACTACGGTAACAGCTAGTCAGATGCAGCAAATGCCTGAATTTAATCTACATGGTAGAAGTAAGTTTTTTGGTGTAAATCCGATTGTTTTTTGGATATATGGTTCTAGTGGTATAGGTATACCTCGATTTCCTCCCATCGCTTGGGTGGGGTTTATCTTACCTTTCTTGATCCGCAAGCGAATTAGAGTTATTAATCTAATTACAGATCAGATTATTATCTTGAGGCAAGTTGCGATCGCTTCTATATTGATGTTCTTTATTGCCCATCTAGTTTTACCAAAGTTTCATTTACCTGGACGTTATACTTATCACACAATACGATTTCTTTTAGCAATATCTACAGCAATTGTTGTCAGTAGTTTGATTGATTTATTTAGGAAATGGTTAAAACAGAAACTTAAAAATAAAGCTCATTTAAAAATTAAAGATAAAATCGCAATCGCTTTACTTGGTTTGTTCTCTCTAATAGTAATTATTTTTCCAGCTAATCCTGCTGTTTTTATTAATTGGTTTCAAGGTTGGAAGGTGGGACAAGATACAGCAATCTATCAATTTCTTGCACAACAACCTAAAGATATTTTAGTTGCTTCATTAAGCCCAGAAATAAGCAATATTCCTGCATTTTCTCAACGTTCTATCTTAGTAGGTAAAGAATTTGCTATAGCTTATCATCCTAACTATTATAATGAAATTCAACAACGCACAGTTGATACATTACAAGCTCAATATACGAATGATATTACAATTTTAAAAAGCTTTATTAATAAATACCAGGTTGATTTTTTTATCTTAGATAAAGATGCATTTAATCCAGGCTATTTGAAAAAACAAAACTGGTTGATTTATAGTTCTTGGAAATCCGAAACTCAGAAAATCATGAAAGAATTAGAATCTGGCGAGAACCCAGTTTTACCTAAATTAATTGACTCTTGCCTCGTATTATCTACAGAAGATCTAATATTACTAGATAATAAATGTATTTTGAAAAACAATATTGTAAACAATAAAAAATAGGTTTCAGAAAAATTTTAAATTATTTTAAATTATTTGGGGAACATGCTTAAACCTGATACTCTCTAAACGGTATTCAATTATAAATATTCGCTAATTATTTCAAATAAACATAAGATGATTCAATTAACATATCTTCAAATTTTTACTTTTATAAGCACATTTATTGTGATAGTTTGATTACTGCTGAACCCAAAAGATTATTCATGGCTTCAAATCAATTTGATCAAAGAATACTTGAACTAGTAAATAACGAACGTGCTAATGTAGGACTCGATTCATTATCAATAGATGATCAGTTGGATCAGGCAGCTAATTTGCATACTGACGAGATGGTACAAGCAGATCAGATGTCTCATCAACTTCCTGGAGAAGCAAGTTTGGGCGATCGCGTTAGTGCCACAGGTTATAATTGGACCAGATTAGGAGAAAATGTGGCAGCAGGATATACTACCCCAGAATCAGTAGTTGAGGGATGGATGAATAGTCCTGGTCACAGAGAAAATATTCTGAATCCAGAGTTTACTAGCATTGGCATCGGCTATGATAATGCTCCTGATGATAATAACTCATTCAATGATTTTGATGTTTATTGGACTCAGGTATTTGGTACTGATGGCTTTAGCGGCTAATACTCTAAGTATTACTGTGAATGAGTAGTAATGATGTGCTAAGAGGTACTTGTGTCAGGCAGTCAGGGTATTAGTGTATGATTAATTGCTCACTCTTGCCTAGACATCTTATTGCAATCTAAAGTGACTAATAAATATCAAATCGTAGCTTTACCAGGAGAAGGTATCGGCGAAGAAGTTGTTCCTGCTAGTCTAACCATCTTACAAAGATTAGCAGAACGACAAAGTTTTTCTCTCCGTATCGACTACGGTTTAATTGGTCAACCAGCTTTAAAAAAATTGGGAGCTTATTTTCCTGAAGAGACGGCGCAACTATGCCAAGGGAAAGATGGAATCTTATTTGGTGCAGTAACTAAAGGCGGGTTACTAGAATTACGTCAACGTTTTGATTTTTTTGCTAATTTACGCCCAGTCAAAGTCTGTCCCAGTTTAATCAATAAGTCTTCTCTCAAACAGGAAAAAGCTGTGGGGATAGATATATTATTTGTCCGAGAACTAGTTAGCGGGATTTATTTTGGTGCATCGGGAAGAACACAAGACGATACTTCTGGTTATCATACAATGACTTATGGCGATCGCGATATTAAACGGATAGCCAAAATTGCTTTAGTTAAAGCTCAACAACGACGGGGTTTACTTACCGTCACCCACAAGGAAAACGCCTTACCCCAAATACCTTGGACTCGTTTAGTACAAGAAGAGGCGCGAAATTTTCCTGATGTGACAGTTACAGGAATGCTGGTAGATAATTTAGCGATGCAGTTAGTAATTAACCCCCAACAGTTTGACGTGATTGTGGCGGGAAATCTCTTTGGAGATATCCTAAGTGACTTAGGGGGAGCATTAGTGGGTTCTATTGGTTTACTAGGGTCTGCAAGCTTAAATAGTGCTGGTTTTGGCATGTATGAGGCAATTCACGGCACTGCACCAGCGATCGCAGGTAAAGGTATTGCTAAACCCCTGGGTACTCTGGCTAGTATCATCATGATGTTAGAACAATGGGGAGAGATAGAAGCTGCACAAAGCTTAAATCAGGCTCAAGCTAAAATTTTAGAGCGTGGTTATCGTACCGCTGATTTAAATCCCCAAAATCCAGAAATATTGGTCAATACAGAGCAATTAGTTGAACTGTTTTTGCAAGAATTATCTTAGCAAAAATTATTGATTTACTCTACTTGGCACTAGATGGCAACGATATTTAAATTAATTTCAAGGTTAATAAATTTGTTGTTTTTGGGCACTCTATCTTTAGCAAGCTAATTAATATGTGATATGACTCAAAAGTCTGATCCTGCTGAGTTATTGGTTAAATCATCAAATCTAAATCACACGGGATGTTGGGAATTTACCAAGAACTCTGTTTCTTGGAAAGTTTATTTACAAGAAGGGAAACTAACATATACTGATTGTTCAATACAATTACTGACCCAGTTACAATATTATCTACTCCGTCAAGGTTGGAAAGATGTTGTAGCAGCTTTAAAAGATTTACCTAAATCTGATTTTGAGACTAAGGTAAATCCAGACAATAATCCATTCCCTCCGAGTTTTTACGAACATGCTATTGTTTGGTTGCTAAACCAGAAACATTTAGATAATTCTCAGTTTATCCAACTAATTGAAGATCTTACTCAAGATGCTCTTCAATCCTGTCTTTGGATAATGGACGGAAGTTTTGTCTGGCATGAAGGACAATCAGTGCCATCTTGGATTAAGGCTCAAGTTGG
The DNA here is from genome assembly GCA_030064975.1 of Pleurocapsa sp. MO_192.B19. Taxonomy (GTDB): domain Bacteria; phylum Cyanobacteriota; class Cyanobacteriia; order Cyanobacteriales; family Xenococcaceae; genus Waterburya. The sequence goes on along the minus strand of JASJDX010000297.1, from coordinate 1,949 downwards.
AACTTCTTTGTCGTTGGATATATTAGATTTAGTTGATTTTCTAGAAAAAAGACTCGGAAAATGGCAAAAATGCGCTTCAAAGTTGAATTCTCCCCATCAGCGTCCATATTTTATGGATTATAGAGATATTGAAAAACCTCTTGCATCTGGAGTATTGTCTTCCAAAGTACTGAACGAACTCGCACAAATTATGCGACGAGGATTAAGCTTTCGTCAACTTTCGCTGTTCCTCCATAAAGATGAACTTCATGTAGCTCAAATTTTATCCCCGTATATTGAGCATAAAATGATTCATTTGCGAAATCCTCCGTCACCTCTAGATCAATTACCCAAAATTCCTAAAACGAAGTCAATTGAGGAGAACAAAAATTTTCCCCCAGGAAGTGTAGCAATCAAGAAATACAAAATAGCTTGTATCGATGATAGTCCTATAATCCTTCAAGAAATTCAACGTTTTCTCGATCGAGATCGATTTGAAGTAACAGCAATAGACGATCCTGTTCAAGCTTCATCAGTTATTTTTCGGCTAGAACCCAATCTAATTTTATTAGACATTACCATGCCCAGAATTAACGGTTATAAACTTTGTGGATTATTACGTAGCAGTAATATTTTTAATGAAACACCGATTATTATGGTCACGGGCAATACTGGCATGATCGATAAAGCTAGAGCCAAATTAGCTGGGGCAACAGATTATTTTACCAAACCTTTTACTAAAGAAGGTTTAATGGAAATTATTGAAAAACATCTCAAGTAAATTTGCTTAAAAAGCTTTGATATTAAATTGGCTTTTAAGATAAAGATAAAGCTTGAAATTTTACTTTTACACCACTTAAATCAACTAAAAAACATGAAAACTATTTTAATTGTAGACGATATGCAATCTGAATTGGATTGGATGGCTCAATATTTAACTACAGCAGGCTATTCGATAATTACGGCAACTAATGGAGAAGAAGCAATAGAAAAAACGTTGCAAAGCAAACCTGATGCTATTGTAACTGATTGGATGATGCCCAAAATGGGGGGGATAGATATTTGTCGTAAACTGAGAAAAAATCCTGAAACGGCGGAGATTCCTATCATTGCTTGTACTGCTAAAAATCGTGATGTCGATCGCTTGTGGGCGAAAAAACAGGGAGTAAAAGCTTACGTTACTAAGCCTTGTACCAAAGAACAATTAGTTGGCGCGCTACAAGAGGTAATGGGGTAACTAAATCATGAAAAGTCCCATCCTCGAAAAAAGATCCCGTAAAAAGTCAGGCGTTTGTCCTACTTATTCCCTCAAGCCTCTTGCTGACAGAAAACTGATTGATACATTATCAACTTTTTTGGGAACTATGAGCTTAGTAAGTTGATTTTTATTATTATGACAACAACTACAAAGCTTAATCCCAGGGAGTTATTGTCTCGACTAGCGAACTCTAAAAGTTCTGGTTGTCTGGAATTTAATGAGGGATTAATTTCTTGGAAAATTTATTTGCAACAGGGAAATTTAAAGTATGTTTACTGTTCGGCACAATTGTTATACCAGCTTAAGTATCACCTACATTATCTTGGGTGGAAACAAGCCATAGTAGCCTTAAAAAAGCTACCGTTATCTTATGTAAAGATACAATTACAATTTTATTCACAAAAAGAGTCTTTCGAGAACAATCTTTATAGTGAGGTTATTCCTTGGCTACTGGCAGAAAAACGTCTCGATCGCTCTCAGGGTTTAAAACTGATTGAACATATAACCAAAGATGTACTACAAACTTGTCTTTGGCTCGATAGGGGTACTTCCTCGTGGTACGAGGGAGAACCAACTCCTCTTTGGATTCAAGAACAATTCGGAAATTCTCTATCTCTAAGTTTATCAGAATATTTGAATGTAGAGCAAAAAAGGCTCAAACAATGGCAAAATTGCAGTGCTAAATTGCTTTCTGTCTATCAACGCCCGTATT
>JASJDX010000296.1 GCA_030064975.1 Pleurocapsa sp. MO_192.B19 | reverse complement strand
AAGTATATTAATAATTTATATTTAAAAAAATATTTTGTTAATTTACCTTACAAAGCAGTTGATCGAGCAAAAACTAGGTTTAAATTAAGGTCATCAAGTCGCTACAACTACCCTGGTACTTAATGTTGAGAAAATTTACTCTTTAAATCCACAAGAAGTTTATTTAGAAGTTTATTTAACTGTTTATTGAATTTTTAAAGATTAAACTAACCTAACTTTAGAAAATATTCTCCTATGGCATCTACTGCATCAATCAAAACGATTACACCATCTTCAACACCAACTAAAATTCAGAATGATTCCATTACAACTGCTCAAGGAATCTACATCACAGTCCATGGTCACTTTTATCAGCCACCAAGGGAAAATCCTTACCTAAATACGATTGAAAGACAACCTAGCGCGCATCCGTATCATGACTGGAATGAGCGTATTCATTATGAATGCTATCGACCTAACGCTTTTGCTCGCATTCTCAACCATCAACAAGAGCTAGTGGGGATCGTTAACAACTTTGAATACTTAAGTTTTAATATCGGTGCGACTTTAATGTCGTGGTTAGAAAAATACGATCCCCAAGTATATCAACGCATTTTAGAGGCAGATCAAAAAAGCAGCCAAAGATTAAACGGACACGGCAACGCGATCGCTCAAGTCTACAATCATATTATTTTGCCCCTGGCTAATCAGCGGGACAAAGTAACCCAAATTCGCTGGGGGAAAGAAGATTTTCGTTCTCGTTTTGGGCGCGATCCCGAAGGAATGTGGCTGGCGGAAACCGCTGTTGATTATCCCACTTTAGAAGCTTTAATCGATGAAGGAATAAAGTTTATTATTCTTGCTCCTTCCCAAGCAGAAAGATGTCGTTTAATACCTAATGAAGATGTTCCTGAAACAGAATGGCATGAAGTCGGAGGTTCGCAAATCGATCCTACTCGTCCCTATCGTTGCTTTGTAGAGAGTGATAACTCTGCCGATAGTATTGGCGATCGCTATATTGATATTTTCTTTTATGATGGCCCTATCTCTCGCGATATGGGTTTTAATGATGTTCTAGAAACGGCAGATAATTTTGCTAACAGAATAGGACAGGCAGTTAAAGGCGATCGCCGTACTTCTCAGTTAATCAACGTTGCTACTGATGGAGAAACCTTCGGACATCACAAAGGTGGTACAGAAAAATGTATTGCTTATGCCTTTAGTGAACAGTTTGCTCAATATGGTTGGACAGTTACTAACTATGCCCACTATCTCAGCATTTCTCCTCCTACTTGGGAAGTGGTACTAAAGCCTGTTACGGCTTGGAGTTGCGCTCATGGAGTCGATCGTTGGCAAGATAATTGTGGTTGCGGCAGCGGTGGTGGCTGGCATCAAAAATGGCGTAGACCTTTAAGAGACGCTCTAGACTGGCTGCGAGATCGGTTAATTACTGTGTATCAAGAAACAGGAAGCAAGTTTTTCCGCGATCCTTGGCTAGCTAGAAATGAATATATCCAGGTATTGCGCGATCGCTCCCGAGACAACGTAGACACTTTTTTACAATGGCATCAATTAACTGAATTATCAGCCTCCGAAAAGATAGACGCTTTACGTCTGTTGGAAATGCAACGTCATGCTCTGTTGATGTACACTAGCTGCGGCTGGTTTTTTGAAGAAATTTCTCGTCCCGAAGGGGTTCAGATTCTTCGCTATGCGTCTCGTGCTTTAGAATTAGCAGGGGAAGTAGCAGGAATTCATCTCAAAAAAGAATTTATTCAACGTTTAGCTAAAGCTCCCAGTAATGTTGCAACTTTTGGTAACGGGGAAAAAGTATATCAAGAGTTAGTCGCCCCTTCACAAATCAGCTTGCAGCAAGTAGCGGCTCATTATGCTATTAGCTCTCTATTTACAAATCATCTCCACCACAAGCGTATTTACTGTTACGAAGTAGAAGATCTAGATTACCAAAAGCAGCAGATGGGAACGCTCACTCTCTGCGTAGGACAGATATATTTAACTTCGGAGATCACTTTAGAAAGTCAGCATATTGTCTTTGCTGTGCTGCACCTAGGAGGATGGGATTTCCACTGCTGTATAACAGGTTTTAATGGTCGTTTAGCTTACGCGGAATTAAAACTACAGCTATTTACAGATATCAAACAAGCTAGTGCGGCTCGGGTTATCTTAACCATGAATCGTTTGATGGGTAGTCAATCATTCAACCTACAAGATCTATTTACCGAAGAAAGACATCGCATTATAAGGCTGTTGACAGCTAAAACCAAAAAGCACTTAGATCAGCTTTATACCCAGGTATATCGTGAAAACTATAGTATGCTAGCGGCTTTCCAGCGAGAAGAATTAACTGTCCCTCAAGAATTGAAAGTAGCTGGGGAAGTTGCCTTGTCTTTTCGCTGTTTTGAGACGCTCAATAAATTAGAAAAAGCGATCGACGATCCTGTAGCAATGGATGGTTATCTAGCAGAATTAATTGCAACTGCTAACGAGGCTAACTCTATTGAATGCCGATTAAATGTACCCGAAGCCAAGAAAATCCTTGAAAATACAATTGTGCTTCTTTTGCGGCAGTTACTTTATGATGGTGAAGCAGCAAATCTCGAAGAAGATATTGCCAGATTAGAAACAGCGATCGCTCTTGGAGATCGCTTACACCTAGGTTTAGCCCTAGATCGCCCTCAAGAAATATACTTTAACTGTCTAAATCGACGTATTATACCTGATTGTTTAGCCTCTCAGTCTAATCAAGATAGTAAATCTAATGCCGATCTTAATAACTGTCGTTGGAATATTGCCCAAATAAAACCTCTGCTGAGATTGGGACAAAAACTAGCGATCGATGTTAGCTGTTGGCTTGAATAAAGGATGAAGCAGAAATTATGCTCTAGCGAAGGTCAGTCTTTGACTGATCTAGCTATCTTGGGATGAATCAAGAATTCCACGCGCTTTCAGCCGTGGTGCGATTCGTTCTCTCGAAACTTACTGCGCTTTTCATATGAGTAGACCACGATAACCAAATTTTAAAATAGCTAATAGCTAATTAGAAATGTAGTCTATTCAACTGAAAACGGCTGTATATAGCATTACATATAACTGACATTACGCACATAAATTTCGATTCTCAATAATTAATTAGCTAGATATTATCTCAAATGCTTATTATGTGGTTATTACAATCATTTAATTACTTGGTAGAGATCGCCTTTCTTACTAGACTTAATTTTTGTCAGCGATCGCTATACCCAAGCTGAAATCAAGTAAATTTCTTTAATTATTTTTTTGAGTTAATTATCTGCGGAATGTCGGTTTATTCGTTTTTGGGAAAATTGCTTCTGAGGAAAAACCAACTTTTTTGCGTTGCTCCCGATCATGGCTGAATTGCTCCTAAGGCTTGAAGATTGTTGATCTGTGCTTCTGTCAAACCTTTAGTCGCGCTGAGATTCATACCTTCGTAGAGTCTTTCGCTACGAAAAGTTTTCAGACACTCCCCTGTCTCAAAATTCCACAGTTTAATTGTTTCGTCTTGAGAACCGCTGGCGAGAATTTTCCCATCCCCACTAAAAGTAACACAGCAGACAAGGCTAGAATGACCTGACAAGGTTTGATTATTTTGAGCGCGATAGATTTTAACGCTTCGATCTTCGCTACAGCTTGCTATAGTATAATCCTGGGAAATATCCACTGGTGCAAAGGCAACAGACCAAACCCAACTGGTATGTTCTTCTAGGGTTTGGATACATTCCCCTGTACGAATATCCCAAAATTTGATGGTGAAATCGTCACTTCCACTTGCTAAAAGACAACCGTCATGACTAAAAGCAACACTTCTAACCCAGCTTGTATGTCCTTGTAGGGTTTGGATACATTCCCCTGTACGAATATCCCAAAGCTTTATAGTTTGATCGTCACTAGCACTTGCTAGTACTTCTAAGCCATTAACAGTTTTTTGTATAGCTATTGAGCGAATGCGATTTGTATGTCCTCTGAGGGTTGTCAAACATTGACCAGTGGAAACGTTCCAAAGCTTTATGGTTTGATCGTCACTAGCACTTGCTAGAATACTACTATCGCTAGTAAAAGCCAGCGATCGCAACCCACTTTTATGTCCCTGCAATTTCCGCAAACAAAGACCTGTATTTGCATCCCAAAGTATTATTGAACAGTCTTCACTACCACTAGCTAAAATCTGGTTATCGTAACTAAAAATAACAGACAAGACTCGATTGCTATGTCCCTGCAAAATTCTCAAGGTAGAAGCTGTATCAAGATTCCAGATCCTTATTCTACTGTCATCGTGTCCGCTAGCTAGTAGATTGTTACTGGAATTATCAAAAGCAACAGACCACACTCCATTATGATAACCGCGTAAAGTACTCAAGCATTCGCCCGTACGAGTGTTCCAGACTTTCAGCGCAAAGTCTTCACTACCACTAGCTACAATGTAATCTAATTTCGTGTTGTTACAGTTACGGGGTGCTGTAATGGTAACAGAACGAACGTTGCTGTTGTGTCCTAATAAAGTTCTCAGACATCGACTGCGATCAATATCCCAGATTTTGACCGTGCGATCGTCACTGCTACTAACTAAAGTTTTTCCGTCTGGACTAAAAACTAAAGAGCGAATTTGATTGCTGTGTCCTAATAAAGTTTGTAGACAATGACCGCTATTAACATCCCAGAGTTTGATAGTGCGATCGCCACTGCCACTGGCTAAAATTTTACCATCAGGGCTGAAATTTATCGACAAAATCCAATCGCTATGACCCGAAAAAGTCTGCCAGCATTTATTACTGAGAATATCCCATAATTGGAGCGTAAAATCGTCGCCAACATTGGCTAAAGTATTGCCATCGGGACTAAACGCCACAGACCAGACTTCACTTTGCTTTCCTAAAAAGGTTTGCAGACATTCACCAGTGTGGACATCCCACAATTTTACCGAATAGTCTTCGCTACCACTGGCTAAAGTATTTCCATCGGGACTAAAAGCCACAGACCAAACTCCGTGGTGATGTCCGCGTAACGTATCTAGATTATAGCCAGTGCTAGTATTCCAAAGTTTTATCGTATAATCTGTGCTGCTGCTACTAGCCAAAATTTTGCCATCTGGACTAAATGCAACCGATGTCACCCAACTTCTATGACCTTTACAGGTTAAAAGTTTTTGAGCATTGGATATTTGCCACAAATGAATAGTCCCATTGGTGTCTCCCGCAGCTAAAAATTTACCATCTGGACTAAATGCTACTGATAAAATACTGCTAAAGGATTCAGCAAAGATTGACTTAGATAAATCTGCACCGCTAAAATTAACGACTGGTAGATTAGCATTACGCAGATCCGCTTGCCAAATCGTTAAATTAGAGAAATCGTAGCCTCGTAAATTAGTACCGATTTGAACGAATAAATTGAGAATATTTCCAGCGGTATATCCTCGTTGTAAGGGACATTTTACGCGTATTCTAACCAGAATTTGTAGGAGACGATCCTCTAAGCTTTTTTGACTGGGAAAAATAGTTTGTAGTCTCTCTATTACTGGGTTGAGAATCAGACGAATTTGAGTATCTAGGACGTAATTTAGCGATCGCGCTTTAATTAGAGAATGGGATCGCCACAAATTAATTTCTCGATTGCTAATTTCCCTCACTACCTGTTCAATTAATAGCTCAATAACGTACTCCATAACTACAGGTTGGAGGGTAAAAGTGGTATTTTGGTTTATAGTTGGCGAAATCTTTTCGATGAGACTGCGACGTTGTAAGGAATTTATGGTATTCAGTAGTTTTTGCTGAGCAACTGGAGAGATAATATCTTCTTGTAATTGGTTGAGGGATACTGGTTCTCGATTAATTGCTAGCCAATACATCACCTCTCGTTCTAATTCTGACAAACGCTTAAATTGCTGAGTAAGTAAATCGCGAATATCGTCGAATAAAAAGCTTCCTTGATTGAGATAATTGAGACCTTCTGAAACATTACCATCGAGAAGTTCAGCGATTGTGGCGGCGATGATCTTTAACCCTAGAGGATTACCTCGATAATATTCAATTAAAACTCTCAACTCTGCTTCACTATCATAAAAGCAATTTTTATCCCGAAAAATTTCTTTACTTTCTGCTGCTGACAAACCTTTAAGTAATAGCGATCGAACGTACGTTCCCGCTAAAATTCCCATTTCTTTCGGTTTTTCCCTAGCTGTCAGTAACAGACAACTTTGATGTTGAATCTGTGCTACTCGACTCAAAAACTCGCCATAATTTTCATATCCAGAACGGTAACTCCCAGTACGATCGCCACTTGAAAGAATTGTCCCGACATTATCTAACACTATCAAACAACGAGAAGAACACAAATACTCAAGCACTAAAGCGAGATTGTTCTCTTCAGTTTGCTGTAGATACTCGGCTAGATCGAGTTTCTCGTTGGACAAAAATTGAATTAACCTAATTAAAACCTGAGATAAAGGAGGAGCATTACGCAAAGATTGCCAAAAAATATACTCAAATTCTTCTTGAATCTGTTGAGCTATTTTCTGAGATAAGGTTGTTTTCCCCATACCTCCCATACCTAATATAGCCACAACTCGACAGCGTTCTTCTAAAATCCATCGTTCTAGTTGAGTTAATTCTACGCTGCGTCCGTAAAAAGAGTCGAACTCTATTGCCTCTATCCAATTAAAACTTTTTTTGAGACTAATTGTCTGGGTGATTTTGTCTTCTGAGGGTGGCGATCGCAAATCAGCACTGGCATAATCATCTTCAGTTAAGTTCAAATCCAAGACTTTAAAAACCAGTCTCAGGGTTCTCGGGTCGACCGCTTTCTGTGCTTGCAATACTTTCCTAATGGTCTTGGAATGTAATCCCACTGCGTCAATAAGTCGAATTTGTTGTGAAATTAGCTGCGGAGTATAACGGCGTTTATTTTTAGTTTCTAACTGACGAATGCGTTCTTGAAGTTTGCTTAACCCAGTAGAGGTCAGGATAAAACCGCGAGTGCGTTGAGATTTTTTTTCGGTCATTAAAAAATTGAAACTTTAGTTACTTTTAAGCAAGCTAGATTCAAGAGAAATTCAGATTTACTAGCTGGTCAAAAAGCTCTGCTGAATTAGAATATACCAATTTAGAGGTATATTTTGTCTAAGTTTCCCTTAAATTTCCTTCTAGATTGCTCGATCAAACTAAGAACCTAGCTTAAGATGACAAGAGTATAATCTCTCACAAAGCATTGCGAGGAAATTACTCAGAATGGAATCGAAATACTACGAGGAGCTTAAACCTAACAATTCAGCCATGGGTTAATCGAGGGTCCGTGTACCACCAGAGCAGATGAATTCTGAAGGTCTAAAGGCTGCGTATCATCATGGGGCAAACATTGCTCGAATTACAGTAGCGTTGCGTGGAGCTAGATTAATGGCACAGGGGAATACATCGCCACCAGAGCCAGTTCGCCAGATGCGTACACAATTAGATGGAACATTTGCACTGGGAAATCCCCGATGAGTTTGTAGCTGATTTTTTATCTAGATAAAAAACTGTTTGTCTTTCGATATCACTTCAAAAGTTCTCATTTAGGAGACAGTTAATGGTAATGGAAAAAATGAAAGCAGTTCGCATCCATTCCTATGGCGGACTAGAAACAATGATTTACGAAGATGCACCCCGTCCCCAACCAGGAGAAGGAGAGGTCTTAATCCGCGTCCGTGCTGCTGGAGTAAATCCGATAGATTGGAAAATTAGACAAGGGTTTCTTAAAGAAGTATTTCCTTACCAAATGCCT
>JASJDX010000295.1 GCA_030064975.1 Pleurocapsa sp. MO_192.B19 | reverse complement strand
CGAGTTTTTTAGGAGATAATTGCTGCATATGGAGCGAATTATACGTTCAGTCAGCCAAAACTCGACGTAAAAGTCCCATTCTACGCACAGTTTTGACAAGACTCTGGCTAAATAATTCTAATTATACGCTCGGCGTTGTTTTCTGTTCCGTTGCTATCGGATCGCCGAATATTAGTTAGTGATAAAATTTCCTCTTGTCTTGGTAGACTCGCTCTTTTCAGCAATTCTCATTTTGGAAAGAATAGGGATTTAGTTCTCTTGTAAAAATAGAGAACTAACATAAATGGAGAATGATTTTTGGTTAAATTATGAAATTATAGATGGGTCGCGCGGAGAAAATCCTCATTGTTCACTCTGGACTCTATACTACATGAAGAAAAAAGCTGTTACCATCTCTCCATCACAGTTGATTGGATTTTTAGACCAAGAATTAAATGAATTACCAGATAATCGAAAAGGGGATAATAAGAAATATGCGGTGAAAGATGCAGTTATGGCAGCGTTTTCTGTATTTTTCACCCAATCGCCTTCTTTTTTAGAACATCAAAGTTTGATGAAGCAGAAAAAAGGCAAAGATAATGCTCAAAGTTTATTTGGTTTATCAGCAATACCTTGTGATAATCAAATCAGAAATTTATTAGATCCAATTTCAGCAAAAACAGTATTTGGTACATTTAAAACTGTTTATAAATGGTTGGACAAACATAGAATAATTAATAAATTTAAGTACTTGGAAAATCAGATATTACTAGCATTAGATGGAACAGAATATTATTCCTCAAAAAAAATTAATTGTCCTCATTGCAATTGTCGTCATCACAGAAATGGCTCAACAACTTACTATCATCAAGTAGTGACTCCAGTAATAGTATCCCCAAGCAAAAAGCAAGTAATTAATTTAGCCCCTGAATTTATCAAAAAACAAGATGGGGAAACGAAACAGGATTGTGAAAATGCAGCCGTAAAAAGATGGTTATCAAGCAATTCTGTCAAGAGAGAAAAGACACAAATAACCTTGTTAGGAGATGACCTTTATTCCCGTCAACCAATATGTGAATTAGCAATAAAACAAGGATATAATTTTATTTTTGTAGCCAAGCCATCATCTCATAAAACTTTATACGAATGGTTAGAGTTTTTAGAGAAAAATGGAGAAGTGATTAGGGGAGAACAGAAAAAATATGAGAAAGAAAAATCAAGAATTTATCGCTATAACTATGTAAATAATGTACCTATTCGAGAAAGTGAACCAAGTTTAATGGTGAACTGGTATGAAGTAGAAATATTTGATACAGCTAAAAATAAAGTAATTTATAAGAATAGTTTTGTCACCAATCATGAGTTAAATGATGATCGAATATTCAAGATAATTATCAGTGGAAAAACCCGATGGAAAGTGGAGAATGAAAGCAATAATATTTTAAAAAATCAAGGGTATAACTTAGAACACAATTTCGGTCATGGACAAGAAAAATTGGCAGAAATATTATTATCTTTAAATCTGCTGGCTTTTTTATTTCATAATGTTTTAGATTTAGTCAATGGTTTGTATCAAAAAGTCAGGGGAGTTTGAAAAACAAGGAAGGCATTTTTTAATGATATTCGAGCTTTGCTAAGGTATGTATGGTTTGAGAGTTGGTCTGATTTATTGGTTTTTATCTTAACCGAAGGAGAATCAAGAAAGCTAGTTAATACAAGTTAGAAATTAGCTAAAAAAGTAAAGAGTAAATTAAAAAAAGCAGAAAGTAATCAAAAAATAAATAGAAAATAAACCTAGTTTTCATCCATCATAATGGTTAGTTAGGTTCAGTTTTGATTGCTTGGTTTCTCGAAATATTTATGTAGTACAAAAACTGAAAGGCTTAAATCAGAAATTTAAAAGCAAAAATCAAATGTATTTCTTATGTTTACAAAAAAATATATTTTGATTCTTCTTCAAAATGAGAATTGCTGGCAAGTGTATTTATTTACGTATATTGAGATGGCTATCAAAACCCTTAACTTCAATACATTGCTTTACAATACAATACACATCAACTTGTTTTTTTCTTGCTGATCAATAGAATTGATGTTAGAAAGTCAATGCAATTAACTGTTATACCCTTAACTTCAATACACTACAATACACTATGACCAAAAAGTTAATCGCAATATCAGGGGATAAAGGAGGTGTAGGTAAAAGTTCTCTTACTGCCTTGCTTTCAGAATGGATGCTTTATCGCGATCGCCAAATAAAAGTAGTTGATGCAGATCCAAATCAGACTACTCAAACCTGGATTGATAAATGCTCGGAAATGGGAAGAGAAATTAGCGATCGCAAAGCAGATATAACCATCGTCGATACGGCGGGAACTAGTGGGTCTAGCTTAATTAAATACATCAAAAATGCTGATTTAATTATCGTTCCTTTCAAGCCTCATGTAGCAGATTTAGAGGTAGTAATCGGCTGGTTTTTGTCGGTCAAAACTAGTATTCAAGAGAAAGTAGCGTTTGTACCAAATATGGTGTCTAAAACCAGGGAGCAGGCTACTGGAGTAGAAGAAGCTAGAAAGATCGTAAAAGATGAAGGCACTGGCAGAATTTTGTCAGGGTTAGCTGAAAGAAAAGCTGTTTATCCTCCAGTACTAAATGGCAGCTTGACTAATTTCTTTGAAAGCAAGCTCGATCGAAATACTAGGCAAGAGACGGAATTATTATTTACTGAAATAGATAAAATTTTGGGATTAGAATGATGGATTTAAAAGCAAGAAAGAAACGAAAAAAAATAGAAGTTGAGTCAATAAAATCTTCAGTAAAAGAGGTAGTAAAGCAATCATCTCAACCAGAGCCAAAATTTTACACTCATCCTATTACTATACAGTGCAATACACTTCTATACACTACAATGCAAAACATGGTTAAAGCCATGCATACAGCCAATGACTTTACATATACTTCAGTTACCGATGTGATTAGAGCAGCAATCAAAGCCTATCAAGAGGGGATGGAACTAACAGAATTAGATGAGAAAGGTAAAAAGAAACAGACATCAATTCGTCTTGAAGAAGATACCTATAATTTCTATAAAGAGTTGCCCGATCAAATGAGAACTAAAATCATCGAGAGGGCAATTAGAACTTTCTTAAAAGAAAAGCTTTAGCCCAAGTCAATATATATATGCAAATCAAACATTCAATTAAAAGAAGTATTGATAATGAAGGTTTTCGCGACAAGTGACCTATGAAACACTTAAAACCCGTGACCCAACTTAGTAATCTTGTTCCACTACGACCGAAAAATCGGTTAGCGACTGATTCGGGTTACGATTCTCTGCTTGATGATTGGTTAAAGCGATCGCGATCGCCACACACTAAAAGGATGTATAGAAGTAATGTTACTGCATTCTTCCAAGCGCTCGGATATCAGATAACACCAGATATACTAGCTCAATTTCTGCTACTCGATAGCCATCAGGCTTTTGAATTAGTCTCTCAATATCATGGTTCACTAATTGCCCAGAAGCTAGCACCAGCAACCATCAATCAAAAGTTAGCTGCTATTAAATCTCTAGTAAATTACGCCTCTTCCGCTGGTAAATGTCATTACACCCTAGTTAATATCAAAGCTGAGAAATTGACCCAATACCGCGATACATCTGGCATTCCTAAAAATCAGTTTAAGCTGATGATGGAGGCAACGGACACAGACACTATTAAAGGATTACGGGATAGAGCTATCCTACTTCTGTTATGGGGAAATGCCTTGAGACGTTCTGAAATTGCCAATTGTGATGTTAAAGATTACTCTCAAGGGATGGGGGAATTGATGATTACGGGGAAAGGAAAGATTGGACAACCTGAAGTTATTAGTTTGGGTAAAAGTGCGATCGCTGCTATCGATAACTGGTTAGTGAAGAGAAAAGATTACAACACCTCAGCTCCTTGTCTTGAAACAGTTGCTCATGGGGGAAACCCCCAAGACCGCACTGTTCCGCTATTCTGTGCGGTGCATAAAGGCTATTGGGGTAATCGATTACATACTCACAGTATCTATAAGCTGGTTCAGAAATACGCCAAGCTAGCAGGGATAGATAAGGTTATGTCACCCCATAGAATCAGACATAGCAGCATTACTGAAGCTCTCAACCTTACTAACGGGGATGTCAGGAAAGTACAGAAGTTGTCCCGACATAGTAATTTAAATACCCTGATGATTTACGATGACAATCGCCAGAATCTGCAGGGAGAGGTAACGGGAATGTTAGATGATTTGGTTTAATCTTCATCTTTACTAGACCGTTAGCATCAAAGAAAAATGCCGTTACTGCGGCAGCCAACGGAGTTAAGAATGTGTAAATAGATTGCGCTGTCTCTTGGCTCATCTGAATGGCTTCTTTGACAGAAGAAGATTCTTCTTCTGTTTTCAACGAGTTTATCAATGGTTAAAGAAACAGAGGGATTTTTTATGGCAATTTTTGGGGAAACTGGGGATCTTCAGCTGATTATAATCATTATCTTTCACTAAAGATGATAATTTCATTTTGTTCTCTAGTTCAACAAGAGAACTTTATCCTCTTCTCTTTTCAAAATGAGAATTGCTGCTAAAACCGTATTTACAGGAGATAATGCGATTATTTCTTCTACATTTTCAGAATTAAAAGTTATGGCAAAGGAAATTTTAGAAGCGTAAGCGCAGCAGCTTCACTGACTGCACGACAAGTTATATCAAGTCATATCAAGTCATATCAAGTCATATCAAGTCATATCAAGTCCTTGTCTATATGGTTATCTCTAATTGCGGACGTTTTTATTGAGGCTTCTGCCCCCTTCTGCCCCCTTTTGCCCCACCTTGGTACTTTTCTGCCTCATTTAGTTGATACACATAAAGCGTAGTACCAAAATCCAAAAATCATAACCCTTACTATTTAATCCCTGTAGCGTTTTAAAAAAATTAAAGATGGTTTGGGGACATCGTTGGGGCAATCCGAGTAACCAAAAAAATTGATGTTGACAGCTTTAATTTAATGACTAGCTACAAAAATAGCATGTAAGCTATAAATACTAAAGAACCTTATATCTTGGATATCATATTTCTAGTATCGTGCTTGTTGTAAAGCAATCACTTTTTTTTGTTGTTTTCCAAAAATATCACCTCAACAGTAATTGAAATGAGTAAAAACAAAAGCAATAGAGAATGGGTTTATGTGCCGCGATTGCCAAGATTGAAAAAAGACCCTGTATGGGATACTTGTTTTGATTTACTTCAAACTCCCCATTACCAACCATATCGAAAACTACTTCCATGCGAACAATTATCACTGGAATGTAGAGAAGGAAGGTGGTTAATAGTATTTCATTGGGTTATTAAAAAAAAATGGCTCAGTAAGCACAAAATTCCTACTCGACAAAAGAAATATGAACCAGAGGGTGAGTTTTGGTTTTGGATACTAGAACTTTGCTTACAGCTACACTCAACTAAATGGGGTAAACCCTATGAAAATGCAGCAGATTGGTTCTCTTGGATAGTTTACGAGAGGCGATTGCCAGATTGGGAAGCTCTATTCCCAGAATTAAAACAATCAAATAGCGATGAAAAACCAATAGGTAGGATAACAAAAACCAAATTCAAAGAAAACGAACAACTTATTAGTGGAGATTTACGTCAGGGCAAAAATCCTTGGCATCCAGAATTCAATCCTCATCATTATTCAATAATAAGTGCTGCTCTTGAAATGAGTGAATACAGCGATCGCTTCCATAATCAATTCTGGAAAAAATTTCTAGCTGCTTACAGTGGATGGATTAAATCACTCGCTCATTTCAACTTTGTATTTTTGAAAAATAATCAGCTAGTGATGCAAGAAGGACGCGGTCAATTTACTTCTGTCCTTCCTCTTCCAAGCGACTTAATACCTTTGTCTCCTCCACAACTTACGCCAAATATAGCTTTCACGCCTTAATAATCTGTTACAAAAAACAGAGCTAATCCGAATCAATATAGAGTAGGCAAATTTATTAGTAGACATAATGTTTTTATCGGAACTAACCCGAATCAAAAATGGCGATCACACCAAGATCAACCCCCACGCCAAAACAGAGTCTAGAAAAGTAAGAAGGGCAAAAGCTAGACAGGCAAGGTTAGAAGCGAGAAACCTTGGTGCAGCAGCAAATCAAAATATTCATACCAGAGAAATAGAAAAGGTGATTTGATAACCTTTTGTTTGTTTGGACTAAAAGTCTAGAAGACTATAAACCTGCCAGAAGACTAATAAACCGTGAAAAAGCTACCAACTTTTTCGCAAACAGAGGTGAACAAACCTCCAAAAAGAAAATTTATTATGTCTCTAGCCTAGCAACGATCGGGATTTTTGGCGATCTAATCTATAGTTTTTCTGATTTTAAATAGCCCATAAAGACAAAAGGTTCTCTCAACTAACGTGTAAAAGAGAACCCAAAATGCTTATAAGTAATCGTCCCACACAACTAAACTGTTCAGTTCAATTTAAACAACGACTATATTGCCCATTTAAATCTGGGCGGCACGGAAGCCCGAATTCAATTCGGGCTGTCCGCCGTCCGCCTGCTTTGCGCAGGTTAAATATCCTCCGTCAGTTTACCTATGATGAAGCAGTTGAAATTCTCTACTCTTCCCGTTATTGGGACTTTTCGTTAGACCGAGATAGGATCCCGAAGTGTGCGGGGCGGTGGCGATCTCTACTTGAGGATCAAAGCGCTCGCTTTAAACTTTTAGGGGGGTGTAAGAAATGAATACCGCCCAATTCACCCCCAAATTTAAAGCGATTGATGATTGGTTTTATATATGCGCTCAACATGGCACTTATGGCAGTTTAGATTTTTGTTTACAGGAGGTATCTAATTACATAACCAGTGAAATCGAGTTTGATTCATTTCTGTCTGATTTAGATTCAGTAGAAAAACATTACAACTCGCTTGGCGAGAAAGAAATCCTAAAAGTAAGACAGGAGTGTCTGAGTAATGGATTGAAGAGTGGAGAAGATTGGCAAATTATCCACTCCAGTTTAATAGAGGGAGGTGAAGCAGATGCTTGAGCCTCATCACGTAGCAGAATGGTCACAAAGCAGGATTGAGCAATCGTTGATTGAGCTTAACCTTTTATCCCTGTCAGAAGAAGCGATCGCCTGTTGGTATTTTCAATATTTGCCCAGGAGTGCCAGACGCAACGACGGCAGAATCCGCTCGGGCTACTTAAAAGCTTACAGAGAACCCCTAAAAGGCGGTTGGGGACTTGCTGGATACGATCCTACTGATTGGAGTAGCGAACCTGAACTGAGAAGTTTTAAACCAGATAGTCCCAGGATTGGCTTTGATGGCAAACCAATCAAATACGATCTTCCTAAAAATGCCAAACACTACCCGATACTGCCGAGGGTAAGTTATGCAGCTGCCTCAAATATTTTCCGTAATGCTGGATTAAATTTTCTGGAACTAACTCAAGCTTTTGCGCCCTTGGAATTAACAACGGGTGTAGAAGACGATGCCGAATGCCAATGGTTCTGGCAAGCGATCGCCGATAATCCTACCGTGCCAATTTCTCTTGCCGAAGGGGGCAAAAAATGTCTGTCTTTACTTTCTCAGGGCAGATGTGCGATCGCCGTTACCTCGATTACAACTTGGAGAGCAGAGCGAGGCAGCAATAAACTTCATCCCTGGTTGAGCTTATTTGCCCCAAATAGACGCTTCTATCTAACTTTTGACCAAGACATCAAACCTAAAACAATTAGGGCGGTAAATGGGCAATGTATCCGTCTTGGAGCAGCTTTA
>JASJDX010000294.1 GCA_030064975.1 Pleurocapsa sp. MO_192.B19 | reverse complement strand
GAGTAGCATAAGGGGCTAATTTTTGGGCTTTATTTCAGTTAACTCGATACTGACTACCCTGTTTTTTCTTCTTCTTTAAACAACACTTCCCAATTTTTGAACGGGCGTAGGGGGAAATATTCTACCGTCATCAAACCTGCTTTGAGAATGGGAAGATCCTTAAATCTTTCTTGGGCAACTTCAATACTTTCCATTTCTAAAATCGAAATTGCGGGCGTGGGCATATCGCTTTGGTAGTGTTCGCGTAGCTCGTCTGCAAGATAAGCTTGCCAAGCAAAACGTTCTTCTTCGAGAAGCATTGCTTGAATTGTGCTGAAATCTGCATCTTCCTTAACACGCCAAATAGTTAGAATTTTCATAATCAAATCTTCCAAATTTATATCTATCTCGACTCGAATTATTTTTACCAAGGAAGTACTACCGCACCGCCAAATTTACGCATTTCAGCAAAAAATCCGCCTTGTGAGCCTCCATCGGGTAGGGTAGCTAAATAAATCGCTGTTTCCGCCCCTTCTTCAACTGTATAGGGAGCATCTTCCCCACCAATATCGGTTTTCATCCATCCAGGAGAGTAGTTATTAACCAGAATATTAGTGTCTTTTAGTTCCTTTGCTAGCATAGTCGTCATGGCATTTAAACCTACCTTCGACATTCGATAAGATGGTGCGGGAGGATAAAAATCTTGAGAAATTTGCTGCAAAGATGCCATTTCTGTAGAAACATTAACTATTCTGCCGTAACCTCGCTGTTGCATTAGAGGAATAACTGCTTGACACATTCTCAATGCACCAATGGTATTAGTGTTAAAAGTATCGAGCATAGTTTCGGCTTTAGCAGTTAAAATACTCGCTTCTTCTGCTACCTGGGAAGGATTCACCCCTGCATTGTTAACTAGAATATCAACGCGACCATAGGCTGATAAGATCCATTCCATAAAATTAGCAACGCTATTAGTATCGGTAACATCTAATTGATGACAGTCTACTTCAATGCCTTCAGCTTTTAATTTTTGTTCCGTTGCTTGGCAATCTGCTTCCTTACGAGAAGTGATAATGACCCAGATGTCATCTTGTAAAGCTAGTTTACGGGCGATCGCTAGTCCCAATCCTTTGTAGCTGCCTGTAATTACGGCTACTTTTCTATTTGTTGTCATATTTTGCTGTTATATCTCGTGTGTATGAATTTTTGTTGGTTACTCTTCATTCATGTCCGCAGGATTCCAAAAACCAACTAAGTTAGTAATCTTACCTGTCTCATCGAATTCAAAAAAATTAATCCCCTCGAATTTTACGGAGTTCCCTTCTTTCGTTACACCGCGACCAATCCATTTAGCTGCTGCTCTCAGGTTGTCTACAGAAACATACTCTGGATATAAACCCACTGTCTGAAAATTTGTCATAAACTCTTTTCCTCGTTCTAAAATGGCATCCGTTCCCTTAATTGGCGGGCTGCCTACAGGATCGTCAACAGTGGCATCTGAGGCAAAACAAGCTGCCCAAGTTGCAGCATCATTGCTTTGGGTTGCTTGAAAATAGCGATCGACAAAAGTAGCAGTGTTGTTTTTTTCAGTCATAGTAATTTTTATTGAAGAGATGAAGCTTGTCTGCCACCCAAACGCTGGTTTTTGGCTTCAGGTAAAGTATTAATGGAAATAGTTGTGTAAGAACCCATTTTCTGACCGATGATTAAATAACGAATAAAGTCACCTAATCCTTCCAGAAGTCGAGCAAAACGTAACTCACCACAGTCAACAGGTGCAAAACCAATATCTGCTGCCAGACTCATCACAATTTTTCTTGCATCATCTTCATCACCTGCTACGAATACGGAAACGTTATATTCTTTTAGTGGTTGTGGCGATAGTTCAAAAACTTCTTGCGCCATGGTATTAAAAGCTTTGACTACTCTTGCCTGGGGTACTTGTTCGGCTAATTTTTCAGCTAAAGAATACTCGATCGCCTGATAAGCAAAGTTTTCTGGTATTTCGTAGTTATTGCAATCAATCAGAATTTTGCCATCGAGAACATCAATAGAAGTCAATACCTCTGCGGGGTTAACCCCACGAATTGTATATAACAAGACATCCCCAAAAGCTGCTACTTCATCATTTGTGCCACCCTGGGTATTGTTTCCCGCAGATTCTGCTACTGCTTGTCCTTTTTCTTTTGTACGTGCACCGAAAAATACTTCGTGTTGTTGTTCCGCCCAAAGAATACCTAAAGAGCGTCCCATATTACCACTACCGATAATGCCAATTTTCATTTCCTGCTTCTGTATTGGTTGATAAATAATTATTTAACTAGCGATCGCCTTTTTCTGCGAATAACGCCTCCAGGCCTGTATAAGCTTTTAAGGGAAGAATTTCCAAGTCTAAGACGTTGTTTTCTACCATAGGTAATTGAGCCATTTTTTCCCGAACAGTTTCTAAGCTATCTGCTTCTAGCATCATGACTGTTCCACTCATATCGGCGATGTAGTGAATCGAGCGTAAAATGTTAGCTGAATAATACTCCCAGACTTTTTCTACTTCTGGTTTTATATGTGGTTTAACTTTATCTAGTGATATTCCTTCGGGAATTCGGGCAATAACTAAAAACTGCATAATTTATTCTCAATTAATTTAATCTAGAAGTCTATTCAATCTTGCTGCTGAGCCTTAATTGGGAACGATTACGCAATATTCAAGACCCTTGGAAGAAGATGCTCGATCGATTGCTGTTTCTATTTCGTCTAGGCTGAATGTCTTAACTTTTATTGCATCCAGGTTGAGAGTTCCCGCACTAATCATTTTGAGAAGTTCATTAGGTATGTGTCGGGGATACATAAAAGAACCCTTGATAGTTAATTCTTCGAGCATAATCTTGGGGTAGGGTAGGGGAATATCTACACTAACTCCGCCGACAAAAACCGCCGTACCGCCACGACGCAAAGCATTGAGACAAGTAAGTGTGGGTTCTGGTTTAGACACACCACCTAGTAAATCGATCGCTACATCAGCACCACCATTGGCAGTATTTCTAATTGCTTCGGAGTCTAATTCTAGATTCCCCTCTGTAGCTATGCTAATAACTCGTTTATCTATTTGTTCGAGGGTTTTGAGTTGCTCTTTATTTCTTCCTACGGCAATAACTTTAGCAGCACCCATTGCCAATCCTACTAGCACAGCAGCAGAACCCAATCCTCCTGTCGCACCATTGACAACTAAGGTTTGAGCGCGATTAAAAGGAGCGCGAGTTAAACCACCAGCAGCAATAGTTAGGTAACTCAGACAGGCTAATTTTTCTGCGGGAAAAGACTCCGCCTCTTTTAATGGTGTTAGGCATTGGGCGGGAAAAAGAACCTTTTCGGCAAAAGTACCATCTTTCCACAAAGTTTGAAGTCTAGTTGATGCTTCAGCTAACCCAGTCCATCCCAGTAAAATCGCGTCGGGTTTTGCTCCCGCAGTCTGGGAATAAATATAAGGATCGCAGAAAACTTTTTGACCAATTTCTAGATCGAAAACATCATCCGCAACTGCTTCGATAATTGCGATCGCACTCGTACCAGGAGTAAAGGGAAACTCTGGTAAAGCATATCCTAGTTCGCCAGAAATTACTTTATTAGTAAAAGGTGGAACATGAGTGCTGAGAACTTTGACAATAACACTACCAGAGCGGAGTTGGGGTTCTGGTATTGACTCTATTTTGAAAGGTTGTTCGGTGTTATAAAGTCTTGCTGCTTTCATAATAATGATTTGAACTTATTAATTTTTTGGTATTGTTGCAGCTTCTTCCCGCATAGCACTATCTGGCAAGAAAGCACCGTTAATAGACATTTGCTGATAAACTCGATGTTGTAAATACCAACGATTTTCTTTTCGTATCCAGCGATCGACTACGACACCATGAGCTATAGTACGAGGTAGTAAAGAATCTAATTCTTCACTCGGCGACTCGTTACGAGATTTGGCAGGAAAAAGCTGGAGTACCATGATATAGCTAACCGACTCCGCGACATCTTGACTAACTCCGCGAGTTATTGAGTTCAAACAATTATGTCGAATTCCATCAAAACCAGCAGGAGTATTTTTTAACCATTCAATAAAACTGCTTGCGCTCTCATGTCGCCCGAATAAAGGATGCTCGTTGATATAGTCATCTACTAAAATTTGCTTTAGTGCCTCGTAATCCCGACTGTCTTCGCATAAATAGACGCGGTGGAGTAATTCTGTAATTTGAACGCGATCGCTGACTGATAATTCTACCTCTAAAGCTGTTTTGGGATCGCAGCATCCTGCTGGCAACTCAGTAATGTCATGAAATGGCATATTTTTAAATCCTGATAAATAATTACGGTACTACAACAATTGATGCACAAGTAATGGCTGAGATTTTTTGCTAGCTGTTTGTTATTGAATTTGACTTAATAGTTTTTCGGCTTCACCAATTTTGAGATTTTGGTTATAAAGTGGGGCATAAGGCTCAAAAAGAACACCTTTGCTCAAATCACCCAAGTCTTGAGGAGCAAAACCAATCTCTTCAATAAGTTGCTTGACTGTTTCTTTTGCCTGTTCGTCATCGCTACAAACCTGAACGGCAATTCTGTCATCCTCAGAACGAAATGCTGTTTCTTCTATCACTTTAAAATAGATAGAATTAAATGCTTTAACTGTTTTTGCCCCTGGAAACTGACTGGCGACATAACCCGTAGCGGTTTGAGACTTATCATCAATTACTTTTTGTGCCACATCTCCATCTCGCTGCGGATAGGGATTAGCTGCATCAATGAGGATTTTATTATCTAAATTGCCAATTTGTTGAGCTAAATCGGGAACTTTACCATAGGGAATTGCTAGTAAAATAACTTCCCCAAAAGCAGCAGTCTCTTCTGTCGTACCAGTTTTTGCCCCCGCTTTTTCAGCCATTGGTTTGAGTTCTTCGGGATGTCGAGAACTAAACATCACCTCATGTCCTACTTTTGCCCAATGTTTGCCTAAATTTCCGCCAATATTTCCTGAACCAATAATGCCAATTTTCATAGTTTTATCTGGTGTAAGTGTTTATAATTCTTGGCTGGATGGACGTATCACGTAACACTGCTTGCACCTGTAACAGCTACAACTTTATTTTCTCAACTCATTTATCTGTTCTCCAATGTTTTTAAAAGTTGAATTAATTAGATTGAATGTTTTTGCTAATATCCTCTGTTGCTGACAAGAGCGTTGGCGAATAAGGGTATGATGAGTTCAATTATTGTGTTTAATCAAATAATAAAAGCCTTATAGTTTATAGCTTATAGCCTAGAGCTATAAACAGTATGATTAGCAGTTTCATACGTTAAATCACCAACGCCCTGACAAGATATTCAACAGCATTTTTCAAATTACAATTTAAAGCTCGCCAAAATCTTGTAACTTCTTGCCATAATTTGTCGGTTATTGCTTTAAGAGAAAAAAGTAGTTGAATACCTAAGCGCGATCGCTATTTGTAAAAAAAATGCTATTTGTCTGAAAATTTATTATCTATGGTTTCAGTTCAGTAAACTCCAATTGTTTAAGACACTGTGACAATTATTTTTCCTGTTTGCTGATTGGATTCCATATAGCGATGAGCTTCTGCTATTTGTTCTAAGGGAAAGGTGCGATCGAGTATGGGTACTAACTTGTCAGACTCTAAACCATCGTAGATATATTGTTTTGCTCTTGCTAACTTGACAGGATCGGCAGCAATGTCAAACAGAGTATAGCCCTGTATTTTTAATCCTTTGGCGATCGCAGGAAACAGTGGAAAAGGTGTTGCTTCTGGACTTAGTGCGCCATATTCAATTATGGTTGCTCCTCTTGCTGCTGCGTTGGCAAGAGTTTCGAGAAAAGAGCCAGCTACAGGATCAAAAATTAAATTAGTTCCCTGTCCGTTGGTAATCTCCATTACCCTAGTAGTTAAGTCTTCATCATTGGTGACAATCACATAATCTGCACCGTTATCTAAAAGCATTTGTTTTTTATTAGCTCCTCTGGTAGTTGCGATCGCAGTAGCTCCTTGAGCTTTAGTTATCTGAATTGCAGCACTACCTACACTGCTACTAGCTGCCGAAATCAGCACAAAATCAGCCGATTTAATTTGCCCGTACTCCACTAACGCACCATAAGCGGTAATATATTGCATCCAAATGGCTGTACCTTCTTGTGGTGATAGTTTGTCGGGATATTTCGCCACCATAGCCACAGGAACGATCGCACTTTCTCCATACACACCATACTTTTTCAGAGAAAAACCTGGAATAGTAGAAACGCGATCAGGCGTAGCCTGGCACTGCGTGATCGCCTATTTGAAATTCTGTTACCCCTTCCCCAATAGCATCAATCACCCCAGAAGCTTCATAACCAAGGATTGCAGGAAAACTATCTGGTTTTTCTATATATTTTCCTTCTCGAAACATTACCTCGGCACGATTTAAACCAATGGCTTCGACTTTGAGGTGAACTTCTCCTTTATCTGGTTCAGATAGTGGTAATTCATCCAACTTAAGGACATCAGCATCACCAAATTCATAAAAACGAACAATTTTGACCATGATAATATCTGTGCTTTGTAGTTGTAAGGTGGGCATTGCCTACACTATTTGTTCTATTTAGTAAATAATGTTTCTAAGCCTGTATAGGGTTTTAGTGGCAAAATCTCAAAATTTAAAATGTCATTTTGTACCATTGGAAACTCTGCTACTGTTGCTTGGGCATTTTCTAAGTTTTCTGCCTCTAGCATTAAAACTACACCACTCATGTCTTCAAGGTAGTGAATTGATCGCACTACCTCGGTTGTATAAAATTCCCAAACCTTTTCCGCTTTTGATTTGATATAGGGTAAAACTTTTTCCCAGGATGTTCCTTCAATAATTTTCGCTATAACTAGAAATTGCATAATTTACCTATTACTTGCTGTGTTTTAAAAAAAGATTGCAAATGGTTTTTACATCTGTCAGCAAAGCATCTCCGATAAATTCCATACTTTTTAACGATCGCTTTCCTGCTTCGTCATTTCCAGCACCGCAAGCATCAGTAACTATTACTGGAATATAACCAAGATCGCTTCCATGTCGTATAGTTGGTTCGATACCTATTTCTGTAGCTATACCGACAATGGCAAAAGAGTTAATTCCGCAATCTCTAAGAGCAATATCGAGAAATGTTCCTGAAAAAGCCGACATGGTGATTTTGTCAAAGATTACTTCAGAAGGACGGGGAGATAACTCTGGAATTAGTTGAAAACTATCTGAATCACGCAAAAACCAAGAATTAACTTCACTAACTTTATTAGTTCGCTGCCACATCATTGCTTGACGCAGTTGAAAAACACCTGCTGCTTCTTTTGGTAAAGACAAATGACGCGCAAAAAATACCCGAAACCCTCCTTCTCTAGCTGCCTCTAATACTTGCAATACTTGTTGGGTAATGCGGTTGGTTTTTTCTTTTGGTAACTGATTCATAATCCCAACCTGCATATCGTAAACTAAGAGTGCCATACGTTCTGGATGACAGACTTCTTCTAGATTTTGTGGAATTTCTAATCCATAAGCTCGTTCCATGATATTTACTCGATCTTTTTAATTGGGTGATTTTTTAAAATTAAATGACTTTCTTTGACAAAAAATGATTCACTCTGCTTTACTTAACCTAACGTCTGACAATTTGAAATGCCCAATCTCTAGCCAATCCTTGGCGCATGGCTAAATGAATCCAAGTCATGCCAAAAGGTTCGATCAAACGCGCCATTTTAAGTTCTCCCAGATCGATCGCTTCAAAGCCAATATCAGTAACCAATTTCATAACTATTTCTTTGG
>JASJDX010000293.1 GCA_030064975.1 Pleurocapsa sp. MO_192.B19 | reverse complement strand
TTGTAATGATTCGACTTATGTTGAGACGACTGACTGACAATCGGCGAAAAAGAAAGACTTAATCTAAGTTTACGAACACATTCTTAGCTTGTAGCTTTAAAATTCATAGCTTCGTTTAAGTGCCTGACTAAGGTTTTCTGAGGCAATGCCCCTTGTATGTGTTGCCAGGGAAGAATTCGCTCTTCTGATTCCCAATGATCGTGAACATAATAATCTAGGGTGGGTATTTGTCCTTTTAACTGTTTAAATGCTCTTTTGTAGCTACCTACAGAATCGCCATATTCTCTGGTTAACTGAAGTAATTTTCCTAAACGGCGATCGCCACGAGAAATTAAAGCTTGAATTACTGACCAATTATAGCTTTCGGGACGAAAATCAATTCCCTGTTTTCGCAGATTCTTTTCTAAGTATTTTAGTCTTTTCTTGGCATCGGGATTAACTCCAAACCATTGGAACGGAGTGTGAGATTTAGGCACAAAAGTACTGCATCCCAAGGTTAAGCGTAATCCAGGGGCAGCTTTTTTGATCGCTGTCATCATTGCCACGGTTTGTTCTACATCTGTCATTTCTTCTCCTGGGATACCTACCATGCCATAGAGTTTTAGAGCTTTTAAACCTCCAGCTTTGGCATTAATTGCTGCTTGAATAATTTCCTCATTAGTTAGTTTTTTATTAACAATCTGTCTAACTTTCTCCGAACCACTCTCGACAGCGATGGTAATCGAACGAGTATCACGCTTAGCCAGGGTAGAAGCTAATTTCTCAGTAACAGTGTTGGTACGTACTGAGGCAATACTGAGGCGTACATCTTGATATTGAGGTTGGGATAAATAATCGAGGATCGCTTCAAATTCAGGATGTTGCGTTACTGATGCCCCTAATAAACCCAAACGATTGGTAACTTTTAAGCCTTTTTCGATCGCAGGTATCAAAGAACCTTCTAAAGACGCAGTACGAAACGGGAGAGTCAAATAACTAGCCAAACAGAAGCGACACATTTCAGGACAACTACGGACAACTTCCACCATATAAATGTTTTCCCAAGCAGCTTTCTCTGTAACTACGGTTGAAGCAGAAAGAGTGTTGCCACGATAGGTTTGTTTTTGAACTTCGGTGGGGATATCTATATCGATAGGTGCGATCGCTTTAATCTCACCATCAAGACTATGATAAGTTACTTGATATAAGCTAGGAATATAAACTCCAGGGACTTGTGCTAAATGCCGCAGTTTAGTCTGACGATCTGCGTTTCTTACCTGTTGATAAGCATCTATAAAATTATCGAGTAAATCTTCCCCATCTCCTAGCAGAATTACATCGAAGAAATCGGCTAATGGTTCAGGATTAGCAGTTAAAACAGTCCCTCCACCAAACACCAAAGGATGATCATCTGTTCTGATATCACTATGAAGAGGAATATCTGAAGATTCTAGTAAATTAAAAATATTAATATAGTCTAGCTCCCAAGATACGGAAAAACCGAGCAGTTCAGGATTTCTCGGTAGGGGTTCACTAAGATCGGTAAACAAGCGACGCACATCGACATCAGAACGCATAGCTAAAGTCGCCCACACAATTTGATAACCCAGGCTAGTGATGCCGATAGTATATTCATTGGGGAAAGCAAAAATAGTAGGGATGGCGTTAGTTTCTGGGTTGACAGGAGTAAATAACAGACGTTCTTGGTGAAATACAGTCACAGATTGTTAGTTTTAAGTTTTGAATTTTAGATGGGCGTATTTCTTGATTATCGATCGCTGAGGGATGATGTTGCAAAAAGCTAAAAATTCTTCACTTCAACCAATCAATTCAAAAACCCCAACTAATAAGCTGGAGTTTATTAATCTAAGTTTGAATTCAAGAAAAACATTCAATTAATTTTTATCTACTACTGTTGCTTATGGGGAATGTAAATCTCAAGTTGGAATTAGATAGTCTCGATTTAGCGGTTAGTTTTTATCTAGGTTGTTCATGATAGATTTCACATGATGCAGATAAGTTTTATCGTTTAAAGTCGCTTCCGATAGTCTACCTGCTGAAATTGCAGTTTGGACTAAATCTTTGGCATGAATTTTCTTACTGCGGACAGCAGAAATAAATCTACCACTAGAAGGAATACCTTGGTCGATAAAACGACCTTGATAACTTGCTGTCACCAAATCATAGGGACTAATTTCTATAATGTTGCTTGCTTCTTGACTATTAATTGTTACGTTTTCTTGGGCTAACAAAGATGAAGAAAATCCTAAACCGGCAATCATTGATATAGCAATAACTAAAAAGCGTTTCATAAACTTTCTCCTAATTAATTAAGTTCAAATCAAGCTTTTTCTTGATTCAATTACTATATTTATTCTAGCTACTGAGATAATGATGAGGAGTAGCTGAAAAAACAATATATTATTGCTTTGTAAAACCAAATAAATCCTTCGGCAAATATTAATTAAACAATGCTACAATGTTTATATATATACGTCTGCAATTTTGCTCGATGGCGATTGTATTATTGATTAGCGTCTAACTAAGCTGCCACGCATTTAAATAAATTACATATTATTTTATTAGGATTATTTTATTAGGAAATAAACTATTTATACCTCACTAGGTCTTCGGCTTAGTTTTCGTCTTCGCGTCAGCCACAACAATAATTAAACTGGGAAAGATAATGAAAATCGATGAATGTCAACGATAATGGGGGGTGTTATGGAATTTTATAAACGCGATTGCGCGGAGCGCACTCCTAAGAGCTGATTGGGCTCCGCCCACCGCTAAAAGCGATTGGCTCTGCCACCGCGCTCCGCGCGATCGCGAACGGAATAATCAAGAGGACAAGGCATACTAAGCTGGATATTATTAATGATGTGTCCCCTGGAGCGGTGAAAACTGTTGTACGTTTCGATATTTCCCTATTTTTATTATGTGTGTTTTGAAAATTTGATGATTAAATTCATCAACCAAATAAGAATAAAATTTCTTAACTTTTTTGTACTTATTTTAAATTAATTGACCGCTGACTTATCTACTTATTTATTTACTTATAATAGAACAATTAAAAGTTTGGGGCAAAAATTGAGCTTTGTATTTTTCAATCACCTAAATCTTATTACGAGAAATTACAATCTTTTATTCTTGATCCCTTAAAGAGTTAATCTCAATTATAAGCAAGTAATTAACTGATAATTAATAACTTGTAATTAATCAATAAACAAACATTTAGACACTGAACTATTCAATAGATCCATTATTTATGGACAAAAGGGTGTCTGAACAAAACAATAAAATTTTTACTTGGGGGTTAAATTATGAGTAAAAATGGCATCACGAACACTCGTAATGTGGCAATTGTTGGTCCATATTCTAGTGGAAAAACCACTTTACTAGAAAGTATTTTATCTGTTACTGGAGCAATTAGCCGCAAAGGTAATATTAAAGACGGCAATACTGTTGGGGATAGTTCCTCTGAAGCACGCGATCGCAGTATGAGTGTAGAACTATCAGTTGCCAGCACTAAATATCAAGATATTAATCTTACTTTTTTAGATTGTCCTGGCTCAGTAGAATTCGCACAAGAAACCTACAATACTTTGGTCGGTGCGGGAGTTGCGATCGTAGTTTGCGAACCAGTAATTGAAAAAGTTTTAACTTTAGCACCTCTATTTAAATTCCTGGATGATTGGTCAATTCCTCACTTAGTATTTATTAATAAAATTGACCGTAGCTCTTACGGTTATATGGAAATTCTTCAGGTTCTTAAAGAAGCTTCTAATCGTCTTTTAGTTCCTCAACAGTATCCTATTCATCAAGAAGATCGGTGCATTGGTTATATTGATTTAGTAACCGAACAAGCTTATCATTATCATCCCAATAGTCCTGCCGATCCTGTGCCACTCCCCGATTACTTGGCAGAGTCAGAAAAAGCAGCACGAGCAGAAATGTTGGAAACTCTGGCTGATTTTGACGATCATCTTTTAGAAGAATTAATCGAGGAAATTGAACCGCCTCAATCAGAAATACTCCAAGATCTCAAACAAGAATTAAGTGCCGACCTCATCGTTCCTGTATTCTTCGGTATGGCAGAATCAGACTATGGAGTACGTCCCTTACTCGATGCTTTAGTCAAAGAAGCACCATCACCTGAGATTACTACTGAACGTCGTGGTCTCAAAGTCGAAGTAGATGGAGATACCATCGTCCAAGTCTTGAAAACCTATTTTACATCTCAAGGTGGACGCTTATCTTTGGTCAGAGTTTGGCAAGGACAGCTTACCGATGGTATGACTCTCAACGGAGAAAGAACTGGCGGTATCTATCAATTAATGGGTCAACAGCAAATACCTATTAATCAAGCATCTGTAGGAGAAATTGTGGCTATTGGTCGTTTGGAAACCGCCAAGACTGGGGATACTCTAACTAATTCTAGCCAATCGATTGAGTCACTTCCCCAAGCAGATAAAATAGCCCCTGTATATGCCTTGGCGATCGCTCCTGAAAACCGTAACGATGAAGTAAAACTCAGCAGTGCTTTAAGCAAACTGTTAGCCGAAGATCCTTCATTACATTGGGAACAGCATGGTGATACTCGTGAAGTTATCTTATGGGGACAGGGAGAAGTACATCTTCAGGTAGCCTTAGATCGTCTGCGTCGCAAATATAGCTTGTCCATGACTACTCATTTACCCCAAGTACCTTATAAAGAAACTATTCGTCGCTCAACTAATTCTCATGGTCGTTATAAGCATCAAAGTGGGGGACATGGTGCATTTGGCGATGTCTATCTAGATATTAAACCCTTGTCTCGTGGCGAAGGCTTCCAGTTTCATCAAACTATTGTCGGTGGCGTAGTTCCCAAACAATATATTCCTGGTGTAGAAACTGGAGTACGAGAATATCTCCAACATGGCCCATTAGGGTTTCCTGTAGTCGATGTTGACGTTACTCTGACAGATGGTTCTCATCACTCTGTAGATAGTTCGGAACAAGCTTTTAAACAAGCTGCTCGTATTGCTATGAATGAAGGTATGACACAGTGTAACCCTGTGTTACTTGAACCTGTCTTAGCAATTACCGTTTCTGTACCCACCGAATTTACTTCTAAAGCTTTACAACTAATTACTGGGCGAAGGGGACAAATTTTAGGCTACGATAGCATTTCAGGCTGGAAAGGTTGGGATAAGGTATCGGGCTATCTACCTCAAGCAGAAATGCACAACTTTATTATTGACCTGCGATCGCTTACTTTAGGAGTTGGTTTTTTCGACTGGAAATATAATCATCTACAGGAAGTTCCTGATAAGCTAGCTGACAATATTTTGGCTACTGCTAGTAGTAACGGTAAAAAATAATTTGATAATTAATTTGCTGCATTTTATCATCCCTTCGCCTCCTCTATTTTGTCTCTCAATTGAGAATCTTTAGAGGAGGTTGTGAGGGACATTATTTTATTTATTTTTGAAGATTAAGTAAAAAACAATCGAGTGCCTGTAATCACTAAGGTTAGAGAGAATTAGAAGTCATCTCCTGATTCATCGCATCAATAATATTGTGTAATGCTTCCATAAAAACTTGTTCTGATTTTGAATTCAAAGCATTGAGTAGATAATTTCTACCAACTTGGGGTTGACAAAGGAATCGAACTACCTGATTTTCGCTATTTTTAGTACTCATGAAAATATTTAGTAAATGTTATTTATATTTATTGATGCTCTAGATTATCTATCTTTTTCCTGTTACATTTCGTCAGCACTATGGCTGATATAAGAGCAAAATTTAACCCCGCTATCTATAATAACCATTTAAAATGAGTTTTGCTTATAATTATTAAGCTTGAGAACTACTTTCACCGTTAATTACCGCCGCACCAATCAAATGAGCTAACCTCAAAGCCTCGGGAACTTTGCCACAGTCGGTTAAATATCTTAAAGCTTGAGCAATTATTTCTGGTTGTTCGCCACATACCTGAAAAAAGAATGGAGGATATGTATGAATTTTTCCTGCTCTTTGTAATACCGCAAGGCGTTGTTGATAATGAGGTAAACGAGACATTGCTTGCTTCATTTTCTCTATATTAGGTAATTTCCTCATTACAGCAATACAAGGAAGCTGTAGTCTTTGGGCTAGCTGGGGCAAATCAACTAAATTCAGACCACCAAAACCAATACCGTCTAACAAAACCAAATGTAGCTGGGGCAAAAATTTCTTGCCGATTAGCAGTTGACAAATAACTTCTGTCGCATCTAATCCATCAGGTTGTATTGCTCCCCATACCATGCCTTCAAAACGAGTATTAGCACAGACTACGCCTGATATATTAACTGGGGCTGTCTGATGACGTATGAAAGGGGCATCATCAAACCCGATCGCTCTAATTTGGCGTTTTTGTCGAATCAGAGCTTCTAGTTTCATGTGGGTAGTAATGCTAGTAGGGTGGTAACAAACGATAAAAAGCATGAAATAGAATAGTTGCCAAAAATATTATATTGCGTAGAGGAATTAAATAAATATTTAAGGGTAATGCTGGTTGTGGTGTTTTTGTTTTACAAGCTCGAGCTAATGTTTCTCCTAAAGATTTAAGCCAATTAATACTACGGGGAAATTCCAAGATATCATCTAACCATTTCCGCGGGATACCTGTAATTCCTACTGATGCACCAATAATACCCCCTAAAATAGCAGCAGTTGTATCAGTATCCCCTCCTAAATAAATAATTTCTCTAATACCCTCAGAGTAGCTATCTTGGTTTCTCAGCCAAACTTGAATTACCGTGGAAACAGTATCGTACATATAACTGCTAATGCCGTCGTTGTTTGCTAATTTAGCCGCAAAAGCAACTCCAGATTCTTGTTTCTCGGCACTCATACAGGCTTTCTCCATAATCTTTAAAAAGACTACTGTTTCTGACCTAGGCAATTCTGTTGCTGGGTTAACTATAAATTTTTGGAGAGTTTGATAATAATTTTGAGGCGTAACTAAAGATTGACGGGAAGCTAAATAAGCGGCAACAGCTACTGCGATCGCGCCTAATTCAGCTTTAGGATTATTGTGGGTAATAATGGTCGAAGCTTTAACTAACGAGAGGAGCTTTGGTGGATTATCACCGTAACAAACTCCAATAATGCTACTGCGCATAGCTGCACCATTCCCTGCTGAATTTACACCACTCTCTTGGGGTGTAAAGCCAATCAATAGTCTCAAAGTTGATTTTAAAGTGGCTAACCCAATACCTGCGGGAAATCCTAATAACCAAAACCGTAAACGCCAAGCCAGATAATGGGCAAATTTTGTGGCATCTCCTCCTGAAACGATCAGAGATTGTGCCACCATGCAAGTATGCTCCGTATCATCCGAAATCATGCCCTTGTTTAAAATTAAACTGTGACCCCTAATGGGGGTATATGATTTATAAATTCGGTTTCTGGATAACCTTTCGTAAGGTAGTCCTAAAGCATCTCCTACCGCAGTACCCAAAAGACAGCCGACAATAGATTCCAGTTTGCGATCGCTCATATAGTCATCAGGAAAATAGGACTTGGTCTTATATTTTCCTTTTCTTACTAATTGTGTATCTATAATATGCTTATATTTCCCACAAATTAGTAAATTAATCCTCGATCGCTACAAAATTTTAGTTAGAAGTGTTTCCTTGAGACAAGTCACGGAGTAAAGGATTCACTACATTGTTATAAATTTGTTCCACACTATCGACCAAAACCTTGGT
>JASJDX010000292.1 GCA_030064975.1 Pleurocapsa sp. MO_192.B19 | reverse complement strand
CTGATTGCAGCAATTTTTATTTTGGGCGGTATTATTGCAGCATTTGGCGATCGCTTAGGGACCAAAATTGGCAAAGCCAGACTCAGATTATTTAACCTCCGTCCCCGTCAAACAGCAATGCTTATTACAGTGATTACGGGGATGCTAATTTCTGCTCTTACTTTGGGTATTTTGTTCAGTTTAAGTAAATCTCTTCGACGGGGTATTTTTCAGCTAGACGATATTCTCAAGGAAAAACGCCAGATTGAAGGGGAATTAAATCAGGTTAGACAAGAAAAACAACAGGTAGAACAACAACTTGGTCAAGTTAGAAATGAACAAACCCAAGCAGTCGAGAATTTGGATGCTATTAATCTAGATTTTGAACAGTCCAAACAACAATTAACCAGAATTTCTGGTCAAGCAAAACAACTACAACAAGAGTTAGATAATCTTTTAGCAGAGAGAGATAAGCAACTAAAGCAACTCAATCAACTACAACAGCAAAGTCAAGAGTTACAAAGCCAACTACAACAGCGCGAACAAAAAATTGCCGAGCAAGATCGAGTCTTGATCCAAAAAGAAACTCGTTTGCAAGAGTTACAACAACAGCAACAAGTACTTCAAGCACAGGTTCAACAACGCGATCAATCAATTTTGAAGCTAGATCGGGCGATTTCTACTGCCGAAACTAATTTGCAGCTTAGAACTAAAAGACTAGAGCAGCTGGAATCTCAATTGAGGTTTTTATCACGAAATGTGGCGGCTTTAGAGCAATCTTATCAAGAACTACGAGAAAATAAAATTGCCATCGTCAAAGGTCAGGTTTTATCTTCAGCGGTAGTCAGAATTGTCGATCCCAACGCTGCTAAATCGGCGATTAATAGCTTACTTAGACAAGCTAATAGCAATGCCCTTGAGGCAACTCAGTTTGATGCTACTAAATCTCAACAACGAATCGTCAGAATTACCAAAGCTCAAGTAGAACAATTAGCATCGAGTATTAAAGATGGTCAAGATTATGTCCTCCGAATTATCTCTGCGGGTAATTATGTCCAGGGAGAAAAAGAAGTAAGAGTCTTTGCTGATTTGGCTCTCAACCAGCAAGTATTTACAGCAGGGGAAGAAATAGCTACCGTGTCTATTGATTCTCAGAATATAACCCGTAATGAAGTACAAGAAAGATTAAATTGGCTATTAGCAGTTTCTAAATTTCGCGCCCAAAGAGCAGGAACGCTAGGAGATATCGAAATAGGAGATAATCAAATAGAAAGTATTGTTAATTTTGTCAATCAAATTACTCAGGCAGAAGTGCCTGTGAACGAAATTAAGGCTGTGGTAGTAGAAAATACTTATACCGCAGGACCTTTAAAACTTAACTTTGTGGTGATGCGTGATGGCAAAATTATCTTTAGCACCTGAATAATTAATAATTAACGGCTAATTAGTTAGTGAGCAATTTAACCTCCAACCTTCAACCTTCAGCCTTAAACCTTCAAAGCATACTTGGTTTAGATCCAGGTAGAGATAAATGTGGTGTTGCAGTAATGACTAGTGAGAAAAAGGTAGTCTATCATCAAGTGATAGATTCAGAATTGGCGATCGCCAAAATTCAAGAGCTATCTCAGCAGTTTGCTGTCAACTTAATTGTGATGGGAGATGGGACTACTTCTAAGAGTTGGCGCAAACAGATTGAGGCTAATTTAGCTACAAAATTACCGATAGTAATGGTTGATGAAACTAATAGTACTTTAGAGGCTCGCGATCGCTATTGGCAAATGTATCCCCCCAGAGGATTGCAGCGAATCATTCCCCAAGGATTACGTGTTCCTCCTCGTCCTGTTGATGATCTGGTGGCTATTTTATTAATTGAAAGATATTTTATTTTTGGGAAATAATAGTAATTATCCAAATAATTTGAGTAGCTAGTACAATAAAAATCTGGAATTCTATTGTTTTAATTTTAGAATATATTTCAGCTTTTTCTGAATTCAGCAACCGCCTTTTTTGGGCTAATATACTGCTAAATTGATCGCGCTCCTCTTTTGATTTGAGATTAATCATACTAGTAAATTTATCATGATTTTCTTTTGATTTAAAATTAATCATACTAGTAAATTTATCAGTTAGCTTTGCTTCTAAATACACCAACTCTATAATATCTACACAGTATTTAGGCGATGAATCTACGACATTATCTACGACATTAAGCGAAGTTTGAGCGCCTGATAACGAGAGTTTATCTAATATTCCTGAACCTAATTGAAAATATCCTCGATGAACATTACGAATTGTATCAACCAAATCTTTGGTAGCAGTACCTTTAAGTAAATATCCCTTAGCACCTGCTACTATTGCTTGGTTAATATACTCTCGTTCATCATGAATACTAAAAACCAGTGGTTTAGTTAGAGGAAAGCGATCGCATATGTGCTTGATGGCTGTAACGCCATCCATTCCTGGCATTTCTAGATCGATAAGAATTACATTTGGCGTAAGTTCGGCAATTTTTGCTAATGCAGCCGAGCCACTATCAACAGAAGCAACTACTTCAATATATGGTTCTTTTGCTAACTGTAATTGCAAACTTTCTCGAACTATTTGTTGATCATCAGCAATAATAATTTTGATGATTTCCTGACTTAGTTCATCATCTGACATTAAGTAGTCTCCTCAAAATTTAAGTATTTTAATACTTGAATTTTATTAAGTAAAATAATTAAACAATTAAATAATTGTACCAATAAAGTTACAATAAAATTACATTTTGGTCCGAACTGTAAAAGTATAGTCGCTTCCTGCTTCTAATTGATAATCAGAACGTTCTAAAAATCTCTCTAAAGGTTCTTGAATCAAAGCTCTGCCCAAAGAAGGCTCGACGGATAGTCGCCGTTGACGAAAACGCCACCTAAATTGCCATTCATATTGAGCAGCTTTGACTTCGCCTTCAATTTTACCCAACTGCAAAGACTGCTGAGTAATTCTCACGTAGGCTACTGTTTCTGGTAAATAACGACGATTCACAATTTTTGACAAGAAAATTTAGTCGATGGATAACCTAGCATTTTTATTAAATAATATTCAACGGTATTCTCACAACTTCTCCCCCAAAAAATACGGTGAGTTACAATTAACCATTGTTTTTCTGGCTAATTGTCATCAACAAACGCCATGAAAATAAGCCACACTATAAAGTACAGGTTAATCAAAAAACTCTAAATTCACGAAGAGGTATTCTGTGTTGTCAAAAGAAGAAGCTAAAAACCAAGCAGAATTAGAACAAACACTTTTTAGCTTTGAAGAAATTACTGCCGAACTAAATTATCGCAAAGCACAAAACTCTCTGCGAGATTTGATTAGTAATATCGATCTTACCGCTGAAGAACAAATTGGATTAGAGTCAGAAATAGACCGCCTAACTCAAATGCTGGATAAACTAGAGCAGTCGGTGGTACAAATTGCTGCTTTTGGCATGGTAGGCAGAGGAAAATCTTCTGTACTCAACGCTCTTATCGGACAAGATATTTTCCCCACAGGCGCACTCCACGGTGTTACCCGCACCCTTAATACTACTAACTGGAAGTTAACCCCAGAACAAATTGCTGAGACTGGGGAAAACTGGCAACGCCTCACTATTGCAGGAGAACAAGGAGGAGAAATTCAATTAATTGATACCCCAGGAATTGACGAAGTTAACGGCGAAGCCAGAGAAGCATTAGCTTGTGATTTAGCCAGAAGAGTCGATCTAATTTTGTTTATGGTTTCGGGGGATATTACCCAAGTTGAATATCGGGCTTTGTCTAAACTGCGGGAAGCTGGAAAACCGATGCTGTTGGTGTTTAACAAAATCGATCAATATCCTGAAGCAGACAGGCTGGCTATATATCACAAAATTAAAGAACAAAGAGTGAGGGAGTTAATTTCTCCTGAGGAAATTATTATGGTTGCTGCTTCTCCTATCGAAGTACGAGGAGTAAAAGATAAAACTGGCAAATTAAAAGTGCAACGTCTTAAGGGAAAGCCGCAAGTAGAATCTTTGAGACTCAAGATTTTAGAGTTATTACACCGTGAGGGTAAATCCCTAGTTGCCCTAAACAGTATGTTATTCGCCGACGAGGTAAACGAACAATTATTGCAGCGTAAATTAGCAATTCGCGATCGCGCTGCCAATGAATTAATCAATAAAGGAATGATGGTCAAAGCTATGACGATCGCTCTTAATCCTGTGACGGCGATCGATCTTTTTTCTGGGGCAATTATTGACGTGGGGATCATTATTTCTTTGTCTCGTCTTTATGGCATCACCATGACTCAATCAGGGGCAATACAGCTACTGAAAAACATTGCTCTTAGCATGGGAGGAATTAGTGCTAGTGAACTCTTGGCAACTTTTGGTTTAAGCTCTCTCAAAGGTCTTCTAGGGCTAACTATTCCCGCTACAGGTGGTTTATCCCTTGCTCCCTATTTATCAGTGGCGATCGCTCAAGGTGGAGTTGCTGGGGTGTCTTCCTATGCTATTGGACAAGTCAGCAAAACCTATCTAGCGAATGGGGCATCTTGGGGAGAACAAAGTCCGAAAGTAGTAGTACAAAAAATTCTCGATTCTCTGGACGAGCGATCGATCCTCAATCGGATTAAATCTGAGTTAAAAGCCAAGTTGACTATAGGTTCTTACAAGAACAGGATATTTTCACGTCAAAATCAATAAATCAGCTAATAGCTATTAGCTATTAGCTATTAGCTTTTTACTCAACTTGATTAACTAATCAATGCCATTGCCCGTTGAACAAAATTGTCAGCCGTAATACCATTAAACTCCATAATTTGTCCTGCGCTCGAAGCAGTTTCGCCTTGTTTCCAGGCAAAGACATCACGCCTACTATTGCTACGCAACATTACAGGTTCCAACATCGCACTTGAACCTCCTGTAACCCCAAGTAAAGCATCTCCATCAAACATGGCAGCAAACTCAGTATCACTGAGAAAATTATCATCTTTTTCCCGATTACAACTATCCCAAGCCACATCCGTGGGACGATATAGGCGACGGGGGTTAATTACCGAAATGATTTTAGAACCGATCCCCTGAGATTTTAGCTGTTCGGCGGCTTCAAATACAGGAATTAGAGTCATGTCGCCAATTACAGCAAAGACAACAGATTTATCTCCTGAAATCTCTTGTAAAACTATGCCACCTTTGGCTAATCCCTGGCGAGTTTGTTCTAGGGTAGTGCGAATTTCTAGGGGAGACTTACTAGCAGTAATGGTAATTCCCTTATTTTTTGTACCTAATGCCCATTCATAACAAGCTTGAATACTATTAGCATCACAGGGAAAGAGAGGAAAGACATTGCCATTACGCATCATTGCTGCAAAGTAGTTCTCAATTTCAGGGCGTTGATGTGTCCAGCCGTTGCGTCCTTGTTCTAATGCCCCTGCGGTAAAGAGGGTGATAGTCGAAGGAGTTAAACGGCGTAATTCTGCCATGGCTTGAGTAACCGTCTGCCAAATAGGTAAACCGTTAATAGCAAAAGATTCATAGGAACACCAAAGAGACCTCGCTCCAAATAAAGCCTGTCCTGCAGCTAATCCTGCACAAGCATCTTCACTCAGGGGTTCATAAACCTGTCCCTGGGGTTGTTGAAAATAAGTTTCGTCGGTGGTGGGGTGAATAATTTTTAAAGCAGTATTGACATTTTTAATCCCAGAAGCGGCATTACCATCAGCATTGGTCACAATAAAGTCTCGATCCTGCTGTCCCACATAAGCTACGATCGCTCCCATAGCCGTAGTAGCAACCTGTTTCTCGCCACCTACGGCATATTCTTCTAGGGGGATGTTGCCCAAATCTGAGAGAGGATATTCTTGTTCGGTAACGGCTGTTTTTGCTGCTGCACCACCACTGGAACGGACATAATTACTACGAACAAGCTCCCAAGCCGCAGGAGTTAAGGCTCTTTCTTTTAGGGCTGCAACAATATAGTCTTTTTCGACACTGTCCCCAGGATAAAGATTATGAGATTGTGCGCCGCGTTTATGTACCCCCGCACCTTTAAGTTGTTTGACAATTAATACCGTTAGTTTACCGTCTA
The DNA here is from genome assembly GCA_030064975.1 of Pleurocapsa sp. MO_192.B19. Lineage (GTDB taxonomy): Bacteria > Cyanobacteriota > Cyanobacteriia > Cyanobacteriales > Xenococcaceae > Waterburya. The sequence goes on along the minus strand of JASJDX010000292.1, from coordinate 1,644 downwards.
GTGCCGATTTAGCCGCTTTGTCTGTCGCCTCTAGTATGGCCTGGGTAAACGCCATTCTACCTTCCAGGGAGAACATAGTACTATCTACATAGTCCCCTGGCTGATTAGCATCATCGTAATCCTTAGCGTTGACGAGAATTACCTCTGCAAAGCCATTACCTGCCCAGTAGCTAATCATTTCCTCATTAGTTTTGGTAGAAACCATGCTGTGATGTTCCTGGGAATAGCCATTCCAAACCAAAATAGGCAAGAAGTTAGTCACTTGAGGATAGGCAGTATTAAAGTGACCAAAACTACTCATAATATAGGGTTCACCCAAACCACCATCACCGATAGTTACGGGAAATAATACCCCAGGATGGAGTTTTGCTCCTGCCATAGCAAAGTGTTGTCCTTGTCCTAGAGGTCCTGCGGGGTTGAGCAAACCAGGAATTTGTCCTGAAAGATGTCCTAAAAGCCCGTGCATTTCTCGAAAGCGATCGCGCATATCTTGAACGCTATTAATTCCCATTGCTTCGAGGGAAGTATCTAAAAAGACATTGCTATAAAAGCCTGGGGCATGATGTCCTACCTCAGTAATAATATTTTTATGTCCTAGCATCACTAACGCGGCAATAGTATCGGCAATGCTAGCAAATCCTCCTGGATGTCCTGACTGCTTACTGGCAGTAATCTGTAGAGTTAGGTAACGTAAGGCATCCGCCGCTAACATGGTTTGATAAACTGCTGCTTTATCGCTGGGAGATGCGATCGCCGTTTTTCCTGCTGGGATTGCTGCTTCTTGCCCATATTGGTCAAAACTAGACAATTTTTTTTGGAAATGCTGAATTCCTTGACAAAAGGCGGGAACATTAGTAGCGACGGTCATAAAAATATATCCTTCGTTGATCGAACTGCAAGTCTTCACTTAAATCTTACAATTTTAGGTGGCATGAAAACGGCAAGATATTTCTCTGAGTCCTATTGTTAACTATCTATGGGTTATCAATTGCTAAACTCAAAGAAATAAATATTTGAGTTAAATATCTAATTAAAGATCTTATTATTATGACCCTAAGTAGCGATCGCCCAAAATTAATTAGCTTTTATAATTCTCCCATCGGTAGAAAAATCATTACAGGGCTCACAGGATTAGGCTTATCTTTATTTGTTCTAGTCCACATGATCGATAACCTAACTTTGTTTGCTAGCTCCGCAGCGTATAATCAACTAGCGCATTTTATCAATAGTTTGGGCATTTTACTGTATATAATTGAGTTTACCTTATTAGGATTAGTTATTTTTCATATAGCGATCGCTATCTCGATTCAACTTAATACTTTGCAAGCTAGACCCATCGGCTATAGTCAAATCAAAAGCGCGGGTGAACCCAGCAAACAATCGATTAGTTCCCGCACCATGATTATTACGGGGTTAGTATTGCTAGGGTTTTTAATCTTGCATCTACTCACTTTTAAATTCGGGACATACTACTCCACCACCATCAACGGTGTAGAGATGAGGGATTTATCCAGTTTAGTCATGGAAAAATTCCATAGCCCTATCTATGCCTTTGGCTATGCAGGGGTAATGATTATGTTGGGTTTCCACCTGCGTCACGGTCTTTGGAGTGCTTGGCAATCGATTGGAGTCTTGAATTCTAAA
>JASJDX010000291.1 GCA_030064975.1 Pleurocapsa sp. MO_192.B19 | reverse complement strand
TCAATGGTTTTTAATTCTTTGCCAGTTAGTTTATTGGCGATCTTGGGTATCTGATTTAAGTTAGAAAGATTTAACGCTGGTTCTAGTTGGGGTAGAATACTAATGATATAATCGCGCAGTTTGTTCAATTCTTTTTGTCGCTCGGTTATTTTACCTTTTTTGTATTTTAAAATTTTATTTAAACCAAAAAGATTGATTGTAGCTGCATGGGGAAATACTTCGATCTGATATCTTCCTGGTTGTTGTGGCTTAATTGTGGGTGCGTGCTGAAAGTTTTTGGTGGCTAAATTTAAACCCAAACCCACAGTGCGGGAAGCAAAACCCAGATTTAGGTTAGCAGGATAACATCCTGCATGATAGCGACCAAAATATTTGTGAGTTAGTTTATCAGCTAATCTCATTCCTGTCTGATTATTGATAATTGTGGGTGCATCCACAGCAATTAAAGCCGATGCTTCTGGAGATACCCAGTTATCTATCCAACTTAAAATGGTATCTATTTCTAGTGCGGTAGTAATGTCTAGGATCTTCAAGCTGTTATCTTGCCAAACTAGGCAGCATAAACCACTAGCACCAGATATCCACCCGAAATCGATACCAATAAACTTCATGGCAAATTTTTACTCATCTCTATTAGCTCATCAAGTTTGAATTGATGGGTTAAGGCAGGACAAGGAAGACAAGGGGACAAGAAAGAGAATTTTAATAGTTTTACCGATCATTAATTAATTGACAGAACACTATAAATAGCTGAGAACAACACAAACCCTAACCCGTAAGATCAATGGTTGTTAATGTTGCCATAATTATGAAGTGAGAACAATCTGCAATAAGATCAACTAACTGTTAAAAGCTTTTGTGGTGGGCCGAGCTGGATTTGAACCAGCGTAGGCATAGCCAGTGGATTTACAGTCCACCCCCATTAACCACTCGGGCATCGACCCATCAACACCACGGTTATAAATCATAGCATAGGATTCTGGCAATTTTCTCAGAAAAAAAAATATTGAGCTAATTTTTAAGCTATTTTTTTCTGAGTTTGTTATTTTGCCATCAGTGCAAAGCTATATGACTAGATGACATAAGCCGAGCGTAATGCCCAGGCAATAAGGGCGACAATGCCGCCGAAAATAAGAATTGCAGATATGGCGACCAAAACAGGCTTGTCTGCGCCATCAAACTTCATAATTCCACGATTCAAGTCAGACATAATTAATTTTCTCCTCTATTTATTTTTATATTGAGAGATGATTTGATAGGAACAAACAAAACTGGAAATGTTTTTTTTGCTACCTTTATTTTTGCATTTTTACGTTTTGACCAACGGTCACAGCAGGCTCCGTCGTAAAACGACGGAGTAATCTGTGACCATCTCAATAGTATCAAAACAATTTGGATTGGGAGATATTCTTAAACTTCGTATAATATAAACACACTATGAAAATACTACTCAGGATTCTTGCTAGCCTGGTTGGAGTTACTGTGGCGGCAGAACTTGGTCTACGGCTAATTATGGGTTTAGGAAATCCGCCATTGTATATTGCCGATGAAGAAATTGGCTATTTACTTGCCCCAAATCAAAAATTACGCTATTCTGGGAATCTTGTGGAAATTAATCAGTATTCGCTGCGTAATCAGGAAATTAAGCGCGAAAAAGAGGATAATACTCAGCGTATTTTATTACTCGGGGACTCAATAGTTAACGGTTCTTGGTGGACAGATCAGACAGAAACTCTTTCTGCTTTGGTAGCTAAGCAACTGAAAAAAACCAGTGGTAATAAATCTAGTGAAGTTTTGAACGCCTCGGCAAATTCTTGGGGTCCTCGTAATGAACTAGCTTATATAAAACGTTTTGGTTTATTTGATGCCGACGCATTAGTTTTAGTGATTAATACTGATGATCTATTTGCTACTGAACCAACATCTTTAGTAGTAGGTCAATCTTATCATTATCCCGATCGAGCCCCTCTTTTAGCCCTGATTGAGCTATATCAAGTTTATTTTGCTCCAACCCAGTCAATTCCTGAGTTGGAAAACCTGCAAAAAGCAGAAACCGATTCTGTTGGGGCAAATTTAGCAGCAATCCTAGAAATCAAAGCGATCGCCCAAGAGTCTAATACTAAATTTATTTTGGCGATGACTCCCTTGTTACGGGAATTTGAAAAAGGATCAACACCTCGATTGGATATGCCGAGGAAACCGAGTCCTTCGGACTTGCTCGGCAACCGGCATCCCTCTCGGTCAAAAGAGGAGGAGATTCAAGCTAGAGAACGTTTACAAGAATTCATTGCTGCCGAAAATATTGAATATATTGATTTCTTGAATGTCTGGGCAGATTTTCCTCAGCCTGAATTTCTTTATCGCGATCGCATTCATCCTAGTCCTCAAGGCAATACTAAAATCGCCGAAACGATTACTAAATCTTTGACAAGTAAGTAATAAATAATAGGTAGTAAAATTTTGAAAGTTCTGATTTTAAGTGCAACAGATTTTCGTGGAGGTGCGGCTCGTGCTGCCTATCGGTTACACAAAGGTTTGTTGACAAGGGGAATTGACTCCCAAATGTTAGTCCAGAATAAACTAGGTGACGATAACACCGTAATTGCTCCTAAAAGTAAAATTCGGCGGGGAATTGGGGCGATTAGACCAGCTTTGGATCAGCTCCCCTTTGCCCTACATCGTAACCGAGATGCTGCGATTAATATTTATTCGTCTCAGTGGTTACCCAACAAGATTATCGACAAAATCAAGCAAATTAAGCCAGATATAATCAATATTCACTGGATATGTGGTGGTTTTTTGCCTATTGAGGCTTTAGGCAAACTCAAACAACCTTTGGTTTGGACATTTCATGATATGTGGGCATTTACAGGAGGATGTCACTATAGCGCAGATTGCGATCGCTATCGGCAATCCTGTGGCTCTTGTCCTCAATTAGGAAGCGATCGCGATCGCGATTTATCCCGTTGGATCTGGCGACGCAAAGCTTTAGCTTGGCAAAATTTAAACCTGACTATTGTTACTCCCAGCAGGTGGCTAGCTGACTGTGCTAGGGCTAGCTCTTTATTTAGAGATGTTCCTGTCAAAGTAATTGGTAACGGAATTAATCCGCAGATCTATCAACCCCATTCAACCCAGGTAGCGAGAAAAATTTTAAATTTGCCGACAGATAAAAAGATTATTTTATTTGGTGCATTAGATAGCACCCAAGACAAACGCAAGGGTTTCTCTTTATTACTAGCAGCTTTACAAAATCTCCAGCAGCTAGAGTCCCCAGAAGAAGTAGAATTAGTTATTTTTGGCGCTTGTGAACCTTTAAATCCGCCAAATTTTGGTTTTAAAGCACACTATACTGGCAAATTAAGCGATGATATCACTTTGTCTCTGTTGTATGCAGCGGCGGATATTTTTGTTGCTCCTTCAGTTCAAGATAATTTGCCGAATACTATTTTAGAATCACTCTTTTGTGGCACTCCCTGTGCGGCATTTAAGATTGGTGGGATGCCCGATCTAATTGAGCATCAACAAAATGGTTATTTAGCCCAGCCTTTTTTACCCCAGGATTTAGCGGAGGGAATTCATTGGATTTTAGCCGATCCCACTAGATATCAACAGCTAGCGATTAAAAGTAGAGAGAAGGCGATCGCTGAATTTAATTTAGAACAGCAAACTCAAAAATACTTACGACTTTTTGATAATTTATATAGTAAGCTACCACTGTAAATAAAAACTGTAAATAAAAATAATTGGCCATTTCTGGAAATGCACAATGATAACAAAATTTTTATAGATATAGTAACAATTACCAACCAAATAGATGATAGTTTGTTTACTACTTTAAATAACGTTAGCTGTCAGTTTTATGAAGCAATAAATCATATTGTTATTTATCGTCAAGCTACAGATACAGAATTAGCTAAGCTCCAGGAATATCATCATCAAAAGCAACTGTCAATTTATGCCCAAGAAGGTAAAGGAATCGCTTCAGCTTTTAATAATGGTATAAAGCGGAGTAAAGGTGAATTGGTATTATTTCTTAATTCAGGAGATACTTTGGTTGACGACCAGGTTTTTGACCGTATTATTGCAGATTATCGTCAAAATAAATGGCTTTGGGCTTCAGGAGAAACTATTTCTGTTAGCAAAAATAAGTATCTCAAAAAATACCGTAAACAGCATCAAAACTGGCAAAATAAGCTTTTTTGGTATGGCAATCCTGTCTGTCATCAATCAACAATTTATTCCCGTAGTTTAATTGAGCAAGTTGGTTTATACAATGAGTCTTTATCGATGGGAATGGACTATGACTACAATGTTAGAGCTAATTTAGTATCTAGTCCGACTCTATTGTATTTCCCAATTGCCTATTACGATACTACTGGGGTGTCATCAATTAGAGTTTTTCAGCAGTTTACTAATCATCGACGCATACGCGATCGTTATTTCCAGTTATCCTGGTTTAATCGGCTCAAGGTCGATACTTATTGTTTACTCAAATCTATCTATAGACTAGCAATGGTGCCAGCCAAACTTTGGCTATAAGGCTATAAATTATAAATTTAGTACTAAATTAAAAATACCAACAACATATCTAGGTTAACTTGCATAGTTTCTAACCTGAACAATTATTATTGAGGCCAAATATTAATGACTCAAAGTAACCAGAGAATTGAACGAGAAAAGCAATTTCACGACCTCCGCTATACTAACGATAATGAACGACAAAAGAAAGTCAGCAAATTTTATAGTATTACAGGTTCAATTACGAGAGAATATGAGCAAAAATTATTAGATAATAGTAAGAATGCTCAGGTAATTGAATATGGCTGTGGCAAAGGAAGCTATGCTTTTAAGATCGCTAAAAATCAGGCAAAATCAGTTACAGGAATTGATATCTCACCAGTAGCCTTAGAAATTGCTGAGCAACAGGCGGCAGTCGAAAATCTCCAAGACAAGATCGCTTTTAAGATCATGAATGCCGAAAATTTAGAGTTTGCCCCAAGTTCTCATGACCTAATTTGCGGTTCAGGAATCTTACACCATTTGGATCTAGCTTTAGCCATAGATTCAATTACGAAAGTTCTTAAACCCGAAGGAAAAGCTGTATTTCTCGAACCATTAGGACATAACTTTTTGATTAACTTGTATCGCCGTCTGACACCTAGTATTCGCTCTGAAGACGAACATCCCTTATTAGAAAAAGATCTAAAAGCGATTCAAGGTAATTTCAAACAGACTAAAATTCATTACTTTTATCTAACTTCCCTGGTAGCCAGCTTGATTGCAGGTAAACCAGGTTTTAAAACTTTACTTCGTGGTTGCGAGTTTATTGATTCAATCTTGTTAAAGTTGCCTGTCATTAGACAACAAGCATGGTTAGTATTGATTGAGTTAGAGCAACCTATAAAACAGAATAATCCTGCGGTTTGACCTGTTTTTCTGGTATTTGATGCTAAATTCACTAACTAATGAGCCAAATATAACTACCATAGACCAATATCAATATGAGTGTGAGCAAAAATCCTTCTGTTTCGATCGTCATCCCTACATACAATGAAGCAGATCATATCGAAGCAGTAGTTGAGAAGTTTCTAGCGTCCGAGTATTCTAATCTATTAGAGATCTTGATTGTAGATGGACAAAGTACGGACGGTACACAAAAGAAGGTCATAGGTTTATCTCGCATCTACCCCAAAGTTAGGCTGTTAGAAAACCCTCGACGTATTCAGTCGGCAGCCCTCAATATTGGTTTAGAAGCTTGCAGAGGAGATATCTATTTAAGAGCAGATGCTCACTGTAATTATGCTCCAGACTATGTAAAAGAATGTGTAGTAGCTTTACAAAAATCCCAAGCGGTTAATGTAGGAGGGGCGCAACGATTTATAGCGGCTAACACATTTCAGGCTGGGGTGGCTTTAGCGTCTAGGAGTCTTTTGGGTAGCGGGGGAGCAAAATATCGCGATCCTCACTACAATGGCTATGCTGAAACAGTGTTTTTAGGATGTTTTTGGCGTTCGGCATTGCAAGATATAGGAGGATATGAAGTTACGCGCAAAGAAGACTCAGAACTAAATTTTCGCTTACTCCAAGCAAAGGGAGATAAGGCGATCTATATCAGTTCTCAAATCAAAGTCTGGTATTTTCCCCGTCGTAATTGGCTGAGTTTGTGGCGACAATATGTCAAGTATGGTCGCGGTAGCTGTATTATGTCTGCTCGATATGCTGATAAATTACCCCTACGTAATAAAATCCCCTTTTTTGGTTTGCTGGTGCTGATTATTGCTTTAATTGCTGATTTAACTGTATTGAATGGCTCGCTGTATACAATACCTTTAATTATGTTGGGTTTATGCGCGATCGCCTTAGAAGCTGCTCGGATAACGTTAAAATATAACAATATTTTCCCTGATGAGTTTTGGTATCATCCTAAAAAACCTGTTCCCAGCTTAGTTAGTCGCTGGTTGTGTTGCACGATCGCGATCGCCACCATGCCCATAGCTCACTTTACAGGTTTTGGCTATCAGCTTTATCTCAGAAATATTCTGGGGAATAAAGATAATTGCTTTTTTGAATCGCGATCTAGTATCCCAAAACACAATTCCCCAGTAAAGGCGAAAATAAAGGCATAAAGTTTGGTTAAATAATCTAGGTTGCATATTTAACGATTCGATCACAAACCGACTCGTTTAATTATGAATTTATAGTTGGGAGTACAATATGAAAGTTATAATTCTGGGGGGAGACGGTTTTTGTGGCTGGCCTACCTCATTACACTTGTCGAATCTCGACTTTGAAGTTGTTATCGTCGATAATTTATCTCGACGCAACATAGATAATGAATTGGAAGTTAGTTCTCTAACCCCCATCGCACCCATTGGGCAGAGGCTAAGCACCTGGAAAAATCTCACTGGTAAAGCAATTAAATTTCACAATATTGATATTGCGGAAGAATACGATCGCTTATTAAACTTGATTTTGGCAGAAAAACCTGATGCTATTGTGCATTTTGCAGAACAACGGGCTGCCCCCTATTCCATGAAGTCTTCTAAACACAAGCGATACACGGTTAATAATAACCTCAACGCTACTAACAATTTACTCTGTGCCATTGTGGAGTCGGGTTTAGATATTCACTTGGTACACCTAGGCACAATGGGTGTTTATGGTTACGGTACAGCAGGAATGAAAATCCCTGAAGGTTACCTAGATGTGGAAGTTGTTACTGATAGTGGCGATCGCATTCAACAAGAAATTCTCTATCCTGCTAACCCTGGTAGTGTCTATCATATGACCAAAACTCAGGATCAGCTATTTTTCTATTACTATAACAAAAACGACGGTATTCGAGTCACTGACTTACATCAGGGCATTGTTTGGGGAACAAATACCCCCGAAACCCTGATGCACGAAAAGTTAGTTAACCGTTTTGATTATGATGGAGACTATGGTACGGTTCTCAATCGTTTCTTGATGCAAGCTGCTATTGGCTATCCTCTAACAGTACATGGTACTGGAGGGCAAACTAGAGCCTTTATCCACATTAAGGATACTGTACGCTGCGTACAACTGGCGATCGAAAATCCACCTTCTAAAGGTGAGCGAGTCAGAATTCTCAACCAAATGACCGAAACTCACCGAATTAGAGATCTCGCCAAAATGGTTTCGGAAATGACTGGGGGAGAAATTGCCTATCTGGAAAATCCTCGCAACGAAGCACCAGAAAACG
>JASJDX010000290.1 GCA_030064975.1 Pleurocapsa sp. MO_192.B19 | reverse complement strand
AGGGTGGTTTTTCCCGCACCTAGATAACCAGTTAGTACGGTGACGGGAACGGTGTTGGTGGTTGTCGCTACCATAATCTAATTCCTAAGCTCTTTTAGATAATGATAATCGATCTCATTCTCAGAAAAACGGTTTTTAATCTTAAAGCTGATTTTTTATCGAATTGGGGAACAATCTCTTTAAACCTGATGAATTATTGAGACAAAGTTTAAAGTTTTTAGAAGATGTTTTTTAAAACAAGTGATGGATCATTTCTAGATTCCAATGGAAAAGTGCTTTATTTTAGTACTGAAAGATTTATTAGAGATATTTGTGAAGGTGATTGCTGTTTCATTTGTGGAATTAGTCGCTCTGAAACAGATTTTAATGACGAACACGTTCTTCCAAAATGGATTTTACGAAAGTATAACCTTTATAAACAATCGATTACACTACCAAATGAAACAAAATTTAGATATGACAAATATGTTTTGCCTTGTTGTAAGCAATGCAATTCTCTAATGGGCAAAAAAATTGAAGAACCTATTCGTAATCTAATCACTCAAGGATTTGAAGCAGTTGCTCATCATATTGAAAAGAAAGGATATTGGCTATTTTTTGTGTGGTTATCCCTAATTTTTTTCAAAACACATCTAAAAGGCAAAAGCCTAAGATACTATAGAGATCGCCGTCAAGAAGATTACACACTTTTCGATACATACAATTGGGAAGAGCTACATCATATTCATTGTGTAGCTCGATCTTTTTATACAGGTTGCAAAATAGATCCTAAAGTTATGGGTTCATTCTTAACCATATCTGCCAAGATGGATAGTACCTATCAAGACTTCGACTACTTAGACTTACATGACTCAAAAACAGTGCTTTTACGAATTAGTGATATATGTTTTATAACTGTTTTGAATGATTCATGTCGTTCTTTAACACCTTTTAAAAACTACTTGGAACGCTTATCTGGTGAAATGTCTCCATTACAATTGAGAGAAGTTACAGCACATTTAGCTTTTATAAATCTTCATTTAAAGGAAAGACCTAAGTTTTTTACGATGGTCGATTTACACAGAAAAAAACATATAATGTCTGCTAAATGTTCTGATTTTGTAGAGCTAGATAATTATGAGCAGAGTGAATTTGGTGAAATTTTAAATTTTTGTTGTAAAGAGTTCCTAAATGTTTGTAATGACGAAAATCTCGAACAAATAAAAGAAGAAGTCAAGCAAGGAAAACGAACTTTTCTCTTTGATGAAGATGGCAATTTTAACACAAACTCATTTGTGCCAATGACCTGAAAATAATATATGGAGTTACTAGCTATACTAGACTTAGCTAATAGCCTAGTTTATATATTGTAATATGGCACAGGTTAACATTCACGAAGCCAAAACCCATTTATCTCAACTCCTTTCCCGCGCTGTTTTAGGGGAAGATATTGTTATTGCCAAAGCTGGTAAACCTATCGTGCGTCTCGTTCCTGTAGAAGAACCGCTTCAAGAACGTATTTTGGGGCAAGATGAAGGATTATTTACCGTTCCCGAAGATTTTAACGACCCTTTACCAGAAGATATTTTGTCGGCGTTTGAAGGTAATGCAGATTGAATATTTTACTAGATACACAAATTTTTCTTTGGGCATTGGCAGAACCAAAACGCTTAGGAAAAAAGGCTAAATCTTTATTGAAAAGCAAGAAAAATCAACTTTATCTTTCGGCTGCTAGTTCTTGGGAGATTGGGATTAAAGCAGGTTTAGGCAAACTCCCATTACCCGAACCGCCTGATAAGTATATATCTAGCAGAATGGCGAGTCTTAAAATTGCGCCTCTTGATGTCAAACACTATCATACCTTCATCGTCTATCAACTCCCTTTGCATCATCGAGATCCCTTTGACCGTATCTTGATTGCTAGTGCGATCGCAGAAAATTTTCATCTAATGAGTGCTGACAAACAGTTTCGTCGTTATGATGTCGATCTAATTTGGGGTTTGGATTAAGTAGTAAGAAAATTCTGAATCGCTTCTGTCACCGCTTCGGGGTACTCTTCATAAATCCCTAAAGTTCCCGCTAATTTAATTGTTTGCACTTGTTCCAACTCTGCCATCGCCTCCATTTCCGCTTTTGATTTCGGAGGTGCATTTTCTGCCAGAATAATTAATACAGGCATTGATACAGAAGATAAAAGCTGCAAGAATTCTTCTCTATCAGCTACAGGATCGATCGCGCCAGTAACAAAAGCAGCAGGGGCATATCTCGCACCAGGTTTTGAGGTGATTTGATGTTTTCGGGCGATAAATTCAGGAGTTAGTTTGGTTTCATCCACATAAACGTGGCGTTTATACATCAGGCGGAGAAAGCCAGGGGTAGTGTTGAGATAGTATAACCCCTGTCCGATAACAGGCGATCGCACTAAGTTTTTTACACCATTTCTTACTCCATCGGGTAAACCCATAACTCTCAAAGGTCCTTGCCAAGTGGGAGCGATTAAAATTAGTTGAGAAATTAGATCTGGGTTATCCTGTGCAAATTTTAAAGCGTATCCCGAAGCATGACCCGCAGCAATGAGTATAATTGAGCTATTAAAAATAGATTTAACAATATCTCCCAACAACTGCTGAAACAATGCGGGATTATAATCCACAGGGGGACATTGAGACTCGCCAAATCCCAACCAATCTAAAACCGTCACTCGATATTGTGTAGCCAGTATATTGGCAATACCTTTCATCTCGGTGCGACTGGAAACCGTACTAAAAGCAGGAAGTAATAGTACGGGATTTCCTGCGCCGATGGTTTCATAAACTATTTGATATTGTTTGTCTAAAAAATTCCAGTGGTAAACATTCTTTATCCCGCCAATACTAGAGTTGAGTTGAGTCGGTAAGGTTGCTTTAATCATAGCGATCATTAATCAGTGAAGAGGAATGAATTCGTAATCATATCTTAGTAAGATATTTAACTAACTTAGAAATTGTCTTAATCCATCGATACATAGTGGATCGATCTAATCGCCCTGATATTTATTCTTTATTTAGCAAGGTATCTCTTAAATTCAAGTTTGATGTTAATAGTTAAACATTCATAGACATTTATTTAATGAAGATCGCTATAGTTATTTTATTTGCTTCAGTAAATCTGACACTTGACTAGAATTTTGTAGAATAATAATCTGTTGGTTGTTTTGCAATTGAGCTAACTTGGTTGAAATTTTATGACGATGCAAACGCGGAAAGTTCCAAACGTAATTTAAAAACTCCCAGTTCAGTCTTTCTGGACATCCATGTGCCATGTCTGGTCTTGTTTTGCCTCCATACTGCATATATCTTTTGAAAACTCGCCACAAACATAAGTAGCGATTAAAATCCAACCAGATAATCGTGTCTGCTGCTGCTAAACGAAGATTCATGGTATTTCCGTAATTGCCATCAATAATCCAGCGATCGCCCTTTATCAAATCTTGATGTATTTGTTGCCATTCTTCCCCATCGCTTTCTTGCCATCCCGATTTCCAATAGTAGGCATCTAAATGGATTATCGGTAATTTGAGCTTTTCGCCCAAAGTTTTGGATAAGGTGGATTTACCCGCACCACAAGAACCAATAATTGCTACTCGTTGCATACACAATATGGCATTGCTTGAAAATAATTATTCTATCCCGTTTGAGTTTCAAATTAATTCGGCTCTTGCTTGAGTGAGAACTTTTCCCGCAGATTGGGCAAAAACCACAGTGAGTAATAGCCCTAAAATGAAATCTGGCAAAAACGAACCAGTTAAAAATACCAGTCCAGCAGTTAGCAACACAGAAGTGTTGGCAATAATGTCATTACGGGAACACAGCCAAACCGAGGACATATTGATATTGTCATTACGGTGACGAATCAATAGTAAAAAGCAGATTAAGTTAGCTACTAGAGCTAAAACACCAATTTCACTCATTAAACTCACTGTAGGGACGGTTTGAGCAAATAATTGATAGGTAGCTCTGGCAAATACAGCGATCGCCGAGATAAACATAATACTGCCTTTGAGTATTGCCGATCGCGCCTGAGCTTTTTTACCTTTTTGAATGACGTAAAGGCTACAGCCATAAACTAAAGCATCCCCCAGCATATCTAAGGAATCTCCAGTCAGAGACAGAGAAGCTGCCTTAATTCCCCCGCTAAACTCCACCACAAACATTACTGCATTAATTATCAAAATAATCCATAACACTTTGCTCTGGCGTTTTTGTAGCTTTTCTAATTCCTTGGCTTTGTGTTGACAACAATGTTCTGCCATGATTTTTCATCTAAACGTTCAAATGAATGTTTGAATAAAATCATTCTATCTTCAAACGTTCAAAAGAACATTAGAATGTAAACTAAATTGAAATGATAAAAATAGAGAAATACTAAGACATACTAACTATGAGTTAAATTATCTCTTGCAAAGAATAGCTGAGAATATCGGTTACACGTTGATCTTTTAGAGAATAATAAGCTAATTTGCCATCATTACGATATTTAAGTAATTTCAAATCTCGCATTTTCCGCAAATGATGGGAAGCGGTAGCGATTTTGACATTTAACATGGCAGCAATATCGCAGACACAAAGCTCATCGCCGTTTCTGAGGGCATAAAGTATCTTAACCCGCGAGCGGTCTGCTAAAGCACCAAAAATAACCGTTATTTCCTCTAAAGTATCCTCTGAGGGAAAAGTTGACCGAATTTGAGTAACTAACTCGGTGTTGAAACATCTTACCTGACAAATATCGTCTGCTTTGGTTTTACTCACGGGCATTTAAGGGTAACGGCTAAATCTATAATTTGACACTCCCACGCATAAATGACGTGGGATTCTTGGTTCACAGACAAAACTTACCCTGACAGGCTCTCACCAGCCAGAATAGAGGTTTCGTCTCCCCAAGCTTTAGTTCCTGCGTGCCCCGCAGTACTTAATCCAATTGAGAGTATGTTACGGGCTGCATTCTCATCCCGATCTAGGACACAGCCACATTTACACTTATGGGTTCTCGTGCTTAGAGTTTTAGTTACCCTAGCTCCACAATCAGAACAATTAACTGAGGTGTATTGTGGTGGAACGGCAATGGTTATCTTGCCAAACTTATAGCCAAAATACTCTAGCCATACTCTAAATTGATACCATCCAGCGTCAGTTATGGATTTAGCTAGATTATGATTTTTTACCATGTTGGCAATTCTTAAGTCTTCATAGGCGACTACATCGTTAGATGTGATTACGCACCGTGCTAATTTCACAGCATGGTCTTTACGTTGCCTACTTATCTTGAGATGCTTAATGGCAGATCTTTTTCTAGCTTTATGGTAGTTTTTGGACTGAGGTTTAGCACCTTTGACATACTTTTTGGACTTACGACGATTAAGACGATTGAGAGCTTTCTCACCTTGGCGATAAAACCGAGGATTCTCAATCCTAGTTCCCTTGTCGTCAGTATAAAAGTGATTCAGTCCAACATCTAACCCAGTCTCTGAGTAGGATGGTTCTAGCTTTTGTCTGGTATCGACATCCACTAAAAATTGACAATAATAACCATCAGCATGTCTCACTATTCGGACTCGCTTAAACTGCTTCTTGTCATACCAATGCAAGTCACGAGTGCCTTTGAGTTTGACTTTTCCAATGTTCTTTTGGTCAGTGAAAGTTAGATACTTTCTATCTTCAGATAGCTTCCAGCCAGTAGTCTTGTATTCTACTGAACGAGAATGTTTCTGGAATTTAGGAAATCCTTTCTTTCCAGCTATCTTCTTGTTGCAGTTATTGTAGAAACGAGATATGGCAGCCCAAGCACGATCCGCACTAGATTGTCGTGCCATGGAATTGAGTTCATTAGCAAAAGGAAATTCAGCAGCAAGTACTTTACAGTATGCACTTAGTTGATATTTCCCAACACCTTTATTATCCATCCAATAGCGCAGTGCTTTGTTGCGTATGAATTGTGCCGTTTGTATAGCTTCATCCATCGCATCATATTGAGCCTGCTTGCCGTAGATCTTCATTTCTAGAACCAACATATTCTTATGCTATCATGCGAGCATAAGAAAGTATAGCTACTTCTTGGTTTTTTCATCCCACGGAGTCGCGCGCGTGGGCTTTCCTCTGCTGTAAACTTTGCAATCGATCCAGTTTCATAACTTTAGTCAAGATCTTACTTTATGCAGTGTGAGCGATGATACTGAAAATTTCCTGAAAAGCGAATGAGATAAACAAAAGATAAAAGAAAAATGGATGAAGGATTTCAAAAGGATGAAGGATTTGGTATGAAGGATAAAGTAAAAATACTTCTAAGGTTGTCTTCTGCTCAGTTAACTAGCGATCGCAGTCATCAATATAAGTTTTTCACACTATCATAATGTCTTCTACAATCAACTCTGGTTCTCCCTTTAAAGTAGCAAACTGACCTCCTTCACTAAAACCACTAGCTGCACCATTTTCGTTATAGAATAAGCTTCCAGTACTTGTGCTATAGACAATTAACTCTTCTCTAGTCATGGCGGTTGCATCATCTGACACTGCGATAAATTCGTTTTGATTAATTACATTATTAGCGTTGCTATTTAAGCTCTGAAATATTGTCTTATCTAAAAGAATTTTATCTTCTCCGTTATCAAAGTCTTCAATAGTATCAACTCCTACCATGGCAGAGGCAAATTTTTTCCCACCAAGAAATCCAAACTGATCTGCTTCACTACCGCCAATTAAAAGATCGTTACCTCTATCTCCCACTAATAAGTCTTGACCACTACCACCATTTAAAGTATCCTGAGCATCGCTAAAATTTAAGATACCGTTGCCACCATATAAAGAGTCGTTGCCACTACCGCCGATAAGTTGGTCACTGCCATCATTCCCCAATAAAGAGTCGTCACCGTCATCACCATATAAGTTATCGTCACCGTCACCACCATATAAAGAGTCGTTGCCTGTTTCGCCAAGTAGCTGATCGTTACCTCTACCGCCTAATAAAGTATCATTACCTACTCCTCCACGAAGAGTATCATTGCTAGTATCTACTGTAACGTCAATAACAGTATCCCCAACTAGATAGTCATTTCCTTGTCCGCCAAGAATCGAATCATCTCCTTCATTTCCAGAGATAGAATCATCGCCTCCATGACCCGACAAGGAGTCATTTCCTTCCTTACCAAGAATACAGTTGACTAGAGAGTCACCATTCAATAAATTTGCATTTGTATCCCCATACATATATTCTCCGATGGGTTCGGAAACGGATGAGTCACAAAATTGGCACATAACTTTTAATTGACTTTACAATAACAAAATAATCTGAAACTGATTTTTTAGATATGTCAGACTTGTCAACAAGATAATCGAAAAACACATTTTTTTGCAGTAAGGTAAATGTTAGTAAAAAGTAATAAAACCCCCTGTGCAATTTTTAATGGAAAAGGAAAAACTCATCTAAAAGAAGTTTATCTATTAAATCTTATCGATCCTTTTTCACTACATGGGAATCACCACCCCATTTTTTATCCAATTGTCAACCAATGCGACGCATCCTAAACGAAAAAATCACCCAATCGCCAAACTAGGTTTAACAATTGCTGGCACGATACGTTGACACGCCATTTTCCCACCGCCAATATTTCTGGCAACAGGACCAATTCGTAAAGCAGCCAAACCACCCATAATAAAAAAGTTGGACTTGGGCAGACGTAAATGTTCGTCTAGTACGGGTAAACCGTTAACTATTTCTGT